>JBBKVZ010000240.1:0-4623 GCA_037968715.1 Pseudomonas sp. | reverse complement strand
GCCAGCATGGCATCGCCTTCCTGACGGATCAGACGCGCCACATCGGCATTTTTGCCACGGGTATGCAGCGGGATTTCCACCAACTCGAGGGCCAACTCAGACGGCAAACGCTTGGCATATTCTTGCCAGCCGTCTTCCACCCACTTGGGCATCCGCGAACCGACGGCGATTAGACGCAGTCGCACAGTTCAGCCTTACTCGTGTTCTGGCTTGTGTTCGGTGGCAATAAACTGCTCATGGCTATGTTGCGCACGGCTTTGCTCAGTACCCTGCCAGAGTTTTTCTAGGTCATAGAACTGACGAGTAGTCGGCTGCATCACGTGCACCACCACATCACCCAAGTCGAGCAACGCCCACTCGCCGCTGTCCAAGCCTTCGCTACCCAGTGGCCGAACGCCTTGCTCTTTAACTTTCTCCAGCACGTTGTCGACCAGCGACTTAACGTGACGGCTGGACGTACCACTGGCGATCACCATGTAGTCCGTGATGCTGGTTTTCTCGCGCACATTGATGCTGATGATGTCCTGCGCTTTCAAGTCTTCCAGTGCCGCAACTGCCAGCTTTACTATTTCGTCGCTGCTCAGTTGATTTTTTTGCTTACTCATAAATAACTCACTTGTCTCATGTTCAATTCAACGCACGGTAAAGTCCGTGCGCATGGATATAAGCCTGTACCGCATCCGGCACTAAAAAGCGTGCCGACTTGCCGCTGCTCAGCAGCTGGCGAATTTGGCTGGCAGACACCGCAAGCGGTGTCTGGTTAATCAACACAATCTGCCCAGCGGGGCCACGCAACGCCGCCGCATCGGCAACCTGATGGCTTGCCAGCAACGCATCCAGCGCAGGTGACAAACTACCGCCGGCGTCCGGGCGCTGCAGCACGACCATATGGCAGTGCGTTAACAACTGCTGCCAACGGTGCCAGTTCGGCAACCCACAAAAGGCATCCCAACCGAGCAGCAAGAACAACTGATCGTCCACTGCCAGCTCGGCACGTAACGACTCCAGCGTGTCGATGCTGTAAGACGGCTGATCGCGCTGCAGTTCACGATCATCCGTGCGCAACAGCGGCAACTCGGCAATCGCCAATTCAGCCATCGCCAACCGCTGCTGCGCGGTAACCTGCGGCGTACTGCGGTGTGGCGGTCGAGCGCTGGGGATCAAACGCAACTCATCCAACCCCAGCAATTCGACAACCTCAATAGCTGCGCGCAAGTGACCGATATGCACCGGATCAAAAGTGCCGCCAAGGATACCGACTTTTCTAGCCACGCAACTGACCGTCACCAATCACTACGTATTTTTCGCAGGTCAGGCCTTCCAGGCCAACCGGGCCACGGGCATGTAACTTGTCAGTGGAAATGCCAATTTCCGCGCCCAGACCGTATTCAAAGCCATCAGCAAAACAGGTCGGGGTATTGAGCATCACCGAACTGGAGTCCACCTCGGCGATAAAGCGCCGAGCGTGGCCTTGATGTTCGGTGACGATCGAATCGGTGTGATGCGAGCCGTAATGGTTGATGTGTTCAATGGCCTGATCCAGCCCATCGACGACACGAATCGACAAAATCGCCGCTAGATACTCGGTGTGCCAATCGTCTTCGCTGGCCGGCACGGCCTCAATCAGCGCACAGGTACGCGGGCAACCGCGTAACTCAACACCCTTGGCGCGAAACTGCGCAGCCATAGCCGGCAGAAACTCGGCGGCAATGGCCTGATCAACCAACAAGGTTTCCATCGCCCCGCAAATTCCGTAACGATAGGTTTTGGCATTGAAGGCAATTTGTTGCGCCTTGGCTAAGTCAGCCAGCGCCTCGACATACACGTGACAAATACCGTCCAGATGCTTGATCACCGGCACGCGAGCGTCGCGACTAATGCGTTCGATCAAGCCTTTGCCGCCACGGGGCACGATGACATCAACAAACTCCGGCATGCTGATCAGCGCGCCAACTGCCGCGCGATCGGTGGTTTCCACCACTTGCACGGCCGCTGCCGGCAACTCAGCGGCGGCCAATCCGCGCTGAATGCACACAGCTATCGCGCGATTGGAGTGAATAGCCTCGGAGCCGCCGCGCAAAATAGTGGCATTGCCCGACTTTAAGCACAGACTGGCGGCATCGATGGTCACATTCGGCCGTGACTCATAAATGATACCGATGACCCCAAGTGGCACGCGCATCTTGCCAACTTGAATACCCGATGGCCGATAACTCATGTCGCGGATAGCACCGACAGGGTCTGGCAATGCCGCCACCTGCCGCAGACCAACGATCATGCCGTCGATCCGCGCGGGGGAAAGTTCCAGACGCTCCAGCAGAGCAGCTTCCAAGCCGCTGGCGCGGCCAGCCGCAAGGTCTAACGCATTGGCGGCCGCCAGTTCGGCGCGGGCGTCATCTAGCGCATCGGCCGCGGCCAGCAAGGCACGATTCTTTTGTGCAGTGCTGGCATGGGCAACCAAACGCGACGCAGCGCGGGCAGCGCGGCCCAGGCGGGTCATGTAGTCGAGCACGGACTCAGTCATAGTCTGATCGATCAAAAGTAAGTAAAGCCGTCGATTATAACTGTCGCGCCACCGCAAGCCCAGCAGCGTCGGGCAGATGGTAAACATCGCCGCCCGCAACACTCACAGTTACCACGCCAAGCCACGCGTTACGGGCGCGGCGCTGAGACGGTGACACCCGCCCAGCCCAGCAACCGCAAGGCCACCCGAAGGTTAGGTAAACAAAAACAGCCGTAATGTTTACCTTGCAGTCAGCACCCGCGCCGGAGTTGGCTCTCGCGCAGCAAGCACAACAGGCGGATTACCGCCGGAGTACTGGCCATGCGTTACTGCACCGATTACAGCCCCGCCTCACTGGCCAGCCCCCCGCAGGTGCTCGAAGTAGGTGCGTGGCGTCTGCATTACCTAGCATTTGCTGCGCGCGCTGACGATCCACGCAACCCGGTGCTGCTGCTCGGTGGCGCATTTCAAAGTTTCCGCTCATTTGCCAGCGATATGCCCGAACTACTCGCCGATCACCCAGTAATTTTGCTCGACCTACCAAGCCAGGGCAGCAACCTGCAACTGGCTCCAGAGTTGTCACTGGCGCAACTGGCAGACCTGATTGCCAGCTTTACCGAACAACTGCAGTTGCCGCCACTGATGCCTATTGGCTTGTCTTACGGTTCAGCCTTAGCGGCGTTATTTGCCGCACGCCACCCGCAGCACTGCGCCCGCTTACTGCTCTCCGGGATTACCGCGCTGGCTCGCCAGGGTGCGCGGTTGTTGCTAGAAGAAGGTTTGTGCTTGCTGGCCGAAGGCCGAGGCGCAGCGTTTGGTCAGGCTGCACTGACCGGCCTGCTCAACCCCCGGCAACAACACAGCACCGGTGTTGCACCGGTATTTCGCAAAGCTTTGCTGCGCCAAATGCAGCGCCTAAGCCCTGATGACGTTGAGCGCTACCAGCAAAACACCCGCCGCCTGCTCAGTTTCAGCGGCTTTGAGAGCTACCCAAGTTGTCCAACCTTATTACTCGCCGGCGAGCACGACCACTTCACCCAACCGTGGGAGCACGCGCACTTTGCCGCCGCGTGCGGGAACGCCGACTGCGTACTCATTCATAATGCCGATCACCTCGCCCAATTCGAGCGGCACGAGGCCTGTGCGCGTCTTTACCTGCCGTTTCTGCGGGGCGAAGCCTAACCGATCGCCAGTCCTGGTGCCAGCCGCCTGGCACGCAGCCAACTGCTGCAACTGAACAAGCGACATGAGTTGCGCCTCACGACGCCCAAGCGGCAGGCCATGCTTTGTCATCCGCACGCGGGTCAATGGCCGGTGGATATCGCCGAACTGGGCTTCTTTGGTGGTTTATTGCAGGGCAACCTGCCGAATACTTCGCCGCGCGACTGGCAACTGCGTATCGGTGATCAGCAACACCCGCTGCTGCCATTGCGTCACGACAGCGACGGCCTAGCGTTCGTCTTCGTGCACAGCGATGCCGCCGCCAGCGCCGCGCTGTCCAACTTACTACAGCCGGCAACCCTGCATGCTGCAGCGTGCGCCTAACGCCGGCGCACGCCTCTTCTAACAGCCCGCATCACTGACAACGCGCGCCTCTAGCAGTGCGCTTCGATTACCCGCACCAACCCAGGCGAACGAGGCACAGGCAAGCCTAGGCTCTGCGCATATTGATCAGGGTCGAACACTTTAATCTCGGCAAAACCACAGCGAGTAAAACCGGCGAGCACTTCCTGCTCATCTCGATAGTGCAGCGGATAACTGCCGCGAGTCAGATGCCCGACCAACGCAACGCCCCAACGCAACTGCCGATAACGCGGGTGCTCGTGTAGGTCCGGGTACAGTTCGGTGAGATACGTGCCGCGCGTAAAGGTTTGCAACTGCGCAGCCAAGCGCGTCCAAAAGCCTTCAATCACCGACAGCTCAAAATAGTTAACCAAGCCTTCGGTAATCACCAGTATGGGCTGCGAACGATCGAGCCCGGCAAATAAACGGTCGAGGGTATCGGCGCCGTCAGCGGCGAGAATATCCACGGCTTTTACTTGATGGTTACTGTTCAGCCAATTCTGACTCTGCAATAACAAGCGCTTGCGCGCCGCCATTACCGGCAAATCAGCCTCTAT
>JBBKVZ010000239.1:0-3152 GCA_037968715.1 Pseudomonas sp. | reverse complement strand
CCAGCACTCTGGCCTTCGCCCACACCTTGGGCGAATTTGGCGTAGTGCTGATGCTCGGCGGCAGTATTCCCGGTTCCACCCAAGTGGTGTCGGTGGCCTTGTTTCAGCATGTCGAGGCGCTGCGTTATGCCGAGGCGCATCGCTTGGCAGCTTGCCTGCTGGGCATCTCCTTTGTTTTATTGCTGCTGGTTTATGGTTTGGGCGATAGCCGACGCAGCTCAGTACTGCGCATCTAAAGCGGCAGATATATCTGTCGCTGGCCGGCGCTGGAGCACCAGCCAGCAAGCTCAGCAGCGTACACTGGTGCGCCCCGCCTTCCGGACTACCGCGCATGTCGCATCCCTTTGCCACCCTCACTCCCGACTTGGTGCTCGACGCCGTCGAGAGCATTGGCTATTTGTCTGACGCCCGCGTGCTGGCACTTAACAGCTACGAAAACCGCGTCTATCAAGTGGGCATCGAAGATGAGCAACCGCTAATCGCCAAGTTCTATCGCCCCGAGCGCTGGAGCGATGCCGCGATCCGTGAAGAGCACAGCTTCAGCATGGAACTCAGCGAGCTGGAAGTACCTGTGGTGGCACCGCTGATGCGCGATGGTGAAACCCTGTTTGAGCATGCTGGCTTTCGCTTTGCTTTGTTCCCACGCCGTGGCGGCCGCGCACCGGAGCCGGGTAATCTGGACCACCTGTATCGCCTCGGCGGTTTGCTCGGCCGCCTGCATGCGGTGTCGGCGATCAAGCCGTTTGTACACCGCGAAGTGACCAGCGTCAGCCACTTTGGCGATGCCTCGCTGGCCACCTTGTTGGAGGGCAACTTTATCCCGCGCAGTTTGCAAGCCAGCTACGAAACGGTCGCGCGCGAACTACTGGCACGCCTGCACACGCTGTTTGCCGGCACTTCGTACACACCGATCCGCGTGCATGGCGATTGCCACCCAGGCAACCTGCTGTGCCGCGATGACAGCTTTCATATGGTCGATTTGGATGACTGCCGCATGGGCCCTGCGGTGCAAGACCTATGGATGATGCTCGGTGGCGGCGAGCGCTATGAGCGCTTATCGCAGCTGTCGGAATTGATGGATGGCTATCAAGAGTTTCACGATTTCAATCCGCGTGAGCTGGGCCTAATCGAAGGCCTGCGCGCCTTGCGCATCATGCATTACAGCGCCTGGCTGGCACGCCGCTGGGACGACCCGGCGTTCCCGCTGAACTTCTCTTGGTTCGGCACTGAGCACTACTGGCATGAACAAATCCTGCTGCTGCGCGAGCAATTGGCAGCGCTGGATGAAGAACCGCTGCGCTTGTTTTAGCTGACGCTGCAGCCGTTAACCGCTGCGCAGCGCAGCTCTTTGTAGGATGGGTCGGGCCGCGCAGGTTGAGCGCAGCGATACCCATCGACCGCCCAGCATGGGTATCGCTGCGCCCTCCCCATCCTACGAGTAACGCCTCAACTGTTAACGACGGCAATTTTTCAAAATCACTTGTTCCGGCAAGCACCGGTTTATTTCAAGGATCGTGCATGAACACCGTTAATCCACGCCGCGGCTATTTGCTGGGGATTTGCGCCTACATCATCTGGGGCTTGTTTCCGCTGTATTTCAAACTGCTGGCCCAGGTGCCGTCGGCGGAGATTGTGGTGCATCGGGTTATTTGGTCGGCCCTGTGCGGCTCACTACTGCTGTTAGTGTGGAAGCATCCCGGCTGGTGGCGTGAGCTATGGAGCAATCCTCGGCGCTTATTGGTACTGACCGTCAGCGGCTTGCTGATCGCTAGCAATTGGCTGCTGTATGTATGGGCGGTAAACCACGATCAAATGCTCGCCGCCAGCCTCGGTTATTACATCAACCCGCTGGTCAATGTGCTGCTCGGCATGCTGCTGCTCGGCGAGCGCCTGCGCCGCTTGCAATGGCTGGCCGTGGGGCTCGCCGCCTGCGGCGTGTTGCAACAACTGTGGCTGCTCGGCCATTTGCCGTGGCTATCCTTAGGGCTGGCCTTCAGTTTTGGCTTTTATGGGGTGATTCGTAAAAAAGCGCCGGTCGCCGCCCTGCCCGGTTTGGTAGTAGAAACGTGGCTACTGCTGCCGCTGGCACTCGCGTGGCTGCTGCTCAACCCGCAAGCAGTCAGCGTGCAGACGGCCTTTTGGAGCGACAGCACGGCGCTCTGGTTGCTGGCCGCCGGGCCCATCACCCTGCTGCCATTGCTGTGCTTTAACGCCGCCGCTCGCCATCTGCCGTACACCACCCTGGGTTTCTTGCAGTATCTGGCGCCGACCTTGGTGCTGCTGCAAGCCGTATGGCTGTTTGGGGAGCATTTAGACGCCAGTAAGCTCGTGGCCTTTGCCTTTATTTGGGCCGGTTTGCTGGTGTATAGCGTCGATGCTTGGATCAGCCTGCGCCGGCGCCACTGAGCAAAAAACGTCCAGCAGCAGACAGGCCACGCCCCGCGTGGCCTGCAGTCACTACTCCCAAGCTTATCCACAGATTGATCCCCGGTAATTGTCCATAAGCCGCTAAAAACTGCTTATTTTTCAATCACCCAGCGCAAAGCTACGGGGCACTAAGGACCGCCACAAAGCTCCCCAGCTTATCCACAGTTCTAGCCACACCGATAGTGGATAGTTGTTAAACCTCGGTACGCAGGCTGAGTTCGACCATTAAGTCATCGGCCAAAGCTTCCAGCTTCTCTTGCAACACCTCCAACTTTAGGCTCAGCGGCACGGCCAACAACGCTTCGCAATGAAACAGCATTTCGCTGCTCATCGGCGCGGGTTTAACTTCGGTGTGCAGGCTTTCCAGGTTGACCCCGTGCTCGCTGAGCAAACGGGTAATATCACGCACGATACCCGGCCGGTCGTTGCCGACCAAACCGAGCAAGATCGGCTTCCAGGTACACGACGGATCAATCCCGCTTTGCGCCACCAGCACCCGAATGCCCTGCGTACTCAGGCCCTGCAGCGCCTCGACCAACTGGCCATAGGCCTCGGCCGGCACCGCTACTTTAAGAATCCCGGCGAACTGCCCGGCCATCCGCGACATACGGCTCTCCAGCCAGTTGCCACCGTGGCCAGCAATGCACTGCGCAACCTTCTCCACCAGCCCCGGTTGATCGGGGGCAATTACCGTCAGTACCAAATGATCCATGTGTCACTCCCTA
>JBBKVZ010000238.1:0-4091 GCA_037968715.1 Pseudomonas sp. | reverse complement strand
AAGGCGCAATCGGTCATGCTGATATCCACATGCTGGCCCTGCCCCGTCACTTGCCGCTGAATAACTGCCGCCAGCAGCCCCATCACCCCATGCATCGAGCCACCGGCAATATCCGCAGCCTGAATCCCTAACGGCAGCGGGCCACTCTCACGCCGCCCGGTGTAACTGGCGATACCGGACAACGCGAGGTAATTGATGTCGTGGCCGGCGCGATCTTTATAAGGTCCGGTTTGCCCGTAACCGGTGATCGACACGTAAATCAGCCGTGGATTAAGCGCTTTGAGCGCCGCATAACCGACGCCTAAACGCTCCATTACGCCGGGGCGAAACTGCTCCAATACGATGTCGTATTCCTGCACCAGCTGCTTAACCACCTCGACCGCCGCCGGCTGTTTTAAGTCCAAGGCCATGCAGCGTTTATTGCGATTCAGATAAGCATGGCTGGCCGAAACGCCATCGGCATGCGGCGGTAATACGCGCACCAAGTCCATGCGAGTCGGCGACTCAATACGCAGCACCTCGGCGCCCATATCGGCCAGCAGCAACGAGGCAAATGGTCCAGGCAGCAGGGTAGAAAAATCCAGCACTTTCAAAGAACACAACGGGCCTTGCATGACAGTTCCTCGGATCAATTAATGGCATAGCCCGGAGCTAATCCGGGACGAGTTCTACAACTGTCGAACGCCCGAATCGCATCCGGGCTATACCAACAGTTATTCCCAAACCAGCGGCTGACGCGCCGGTAACGTCGCCACCAACTCGGCATAGCGCGCTTCCAGCACATTGCGGCGAATCTTCAT
This sequence comes from Pseudomonas sp., assembly GCA_037968715.1. Lineage (GTDB taxonomy): Bacteria > Pseudomonadota > Gammaproteobacteria > Pseudomonadales > Pseudomonadaceae > Aquipseudomonas. The sequence continues at coordinate 3,291 of JBBKVZ010000238.1, read as the reverse complement.
GGTTGGCGTCATGCAGCCGTTGTTAGGCGTCCATGGTTCGCGCACCAACACAAAGTGGCTGACCCGTTCGTGAGGCTGCAACTGGCCGTTCAAGCGCGCCAAGGTGCTTTGCAAATCGGCACTAACTTGGGCCTCCGGCAGCTGCCGCGCGGCGGGCGACAGTTCGATCAGCGCCAACGGTTGATCGAGATTACTGCCCATCACACACACCTGTTCAACAAGCGCATTTTTGGCGATCTCACCCTCAATTAATGCTGGGGCCACATATTTGCCCTTGGTGGTTTTGAAAATATCCTTAACCCGCCCGGTGATGCGCAGGTAACCGTCACTGTCCAGCTCACCTTTGTCACCGGTATGCAGCCAGCCGTCGACCAAGGCTTCGGCGGTTTTTGCCGGTTCCCGGTAATAGCCTTGCATCAGTGTGGGGCTGCGAAACAGAATTTCGCCGTCGTCAGCAATACGCACTTCCAGGCCCTGCATCGGCCGACCCACCGTGCCAAAACGCACTTGGCCTGGACGATTGAAGGTGCCATAGGCCACGTTTTCGCTCATCCCGTAGCCCTCGCACAGGGTCAGGCCGATACGCTGATACCACTCCAGCAGACCACAGGAAATCGCCGCTGCGCCGGAGATCATAATGCGCGCCCGATCCAAGCCCAGAGCGCGACGAATCTTGCGCGCCAGCAACGCTCCCAGCAGCGGGATGCGCAGTAAGCGGTTTAGCTTGGCCTGCGGCAGCTTCTCCAGCACGCCTTGCTGAAAGCGTGTCCACAAACGCGGCACGGCAAAAAATACCGTGGGGCGGATGTGCTGCAAATCACGGGCGAAGGTTTCCATCGACTCAACAAAGGCCACCGGCGCGCCGCAGTACAGGCTGTTGAACTCGACCATAAAACGCTCGGCCACATGCGACAACGGCAAAAACGAGAAGAACTGATCCGCCACGCCCATGTGCATTTCCCGACACGCATTGGCGGCGGTAAACGCCATGGCGTGCACCGAGAGCATCACCCCCTTGGGGTTACCGGTGGTGCCGGAGGTATACACCAGCGTCAGCAATTGCTCTGGGTGCTGCACTGCCACCGTTTGCAACGGCTCGTGCATAGCCAGCAACGCGTGCCAGTCATGGGCGCACGGCAAGGTCGGATACGGCAGGGCAATGCGCGTCAACTGCGGGCCAATACCAGCCTGCAGTTTCTCGGCATCATCGAGTTTGCCGAGCAAGATCACCTTGCACTGCGCATGCTCCAGCACATAGGCGATGCTCTCGGCCGACTGCAATGGATACAGCGGCACACTAACCAAGCCGGCCATCATGATCGCCAGATCACTGATAAACCATTGCGCGCAGTTCTTCGACAGCAGCGCCACCCGATCGCCCGGCAGGCAGCCCATGGCGTGCAGCGCACTGGCCAGACGCCGCGCCTGATCGTCAACCTGACGCCAGGTTAAATCGTGCCACTGGCCATTAATCGGCTGTCGCAACCAAACAGTGTCCGGCTGCACCGCCAACCAATGGGCAAAACGTTCGAGGGGTAATTGCTCGGCCATAACAACGCTCTTCTTGTTAGCCACGCAGCGCATTGGCGCGCCGCGCAGGGCGGGCGTTGGCCCACCGAGTGATGAGACTGCTCAGACTGTCGGGCGGCAACTCACCCGACTGACGCGCAACTAAACCGCCGTCGCCAGCCAACTGAGCACTCAGCTCAAAGCTTCATGCCGCGGCTGATGATCTCTTTCATGATTTCCGAGGTACCGGCGAAGATCCGCTGAATCCGTGCATTCGCGTACATTTTGCAAATCGGGTACTCCCACATATACCCCCAACCGCCGTGCAGTTGCACGCCTTCGTCGACCACCTTGCCGAGCAACTCGGTGGTAAACAGCTTAGCCTCGGCGGCAATTTCTGGAGTGAGCTTTTTCTGGTTGTGGTCCATCACGCAGCGGTCAACAAACACCTGCGCCACGTCTATCTGAGTACGCATCTCGGCCAGCTTGAAGCGGGTATTTTGAAAGTGCGAAATCGGCCGATCAAACGCCTTACGTTCTTTCACGTAATCGATGGTCACCTGCAACGCCGCCTCGGCACCCGCCACCGCGCCACAGGCGTTGGTCAGACGCTCTTGGGCGAGCATATTCATCAGGTAAAAGAAGCCACCCTTAGCATCTCCGAGCACATTATTTTTGGGCACTTTGACGTTGGTGAAGAACAGCTCGGCAGTGTCTTGGCTCTTCATCCCGAGTTTCTTCAACGGTGTGCCACGCTCGAACCCGGCCATGCCGCGCTCAACCAAAAAAAGACCCATGGCGTGTTTATTGGCCGGATCAGTCTTCGCCGCGACGATCACCAAGTCGGACAAAATACCGTTGGAGATAAACACCTTGGAGCCGTTCAGCTCGTAGTGATCACCCTTATCCACCGCCGTGGTGCGCATCCCGGCTAAGTCGGAGCCGGCGCTCGGCTCGGTCATAGCCACCGCCAAGATAATTTCGCCACTGATAATGCCCGGCAAAAACCGCGCCTTCTGCTCGGCACTGCCGTACTCGGTGATATACGGCCCACACAGCGCCGAGTGCAGCGGCAACATAAAGCCGGCCTCGTTTATCTTGGCCAACTCCTCGCACATGATCTGCTCATAGCGAAAATCCTTAAGGCCCGAGCCGCCGTACTCCTCATCCGCCCAGGGCAGCAGAAAACCCATGTCACCGGCCTTCTTCCACACCTCACGGCTGACCATGCCGTCGGCCTCCCACTGATCCTGATGCGGCACTACTTCTTTCTTGAGGAAGGCGGCAAAGGCGTCGCGGAACATCGTGTGTTCAGTGTCGAAAATATTGCGCTGCATGCGAGTGTGCTCCCTGAGTTGAAGTCGTGTTGCAGGTTAGGCCGCCCCGCCCGCCCGCCTCAATGACCCATACGCTCAGCCTGGATTGACCCATTCGCTCGGCACTTGTCCTTAGCGCATTGAGCTGCCTACCATCGACGCACTTTCAAGGAGTTGTCATGCGCGAACGCACCATCGCCAGCCACTTTGTCCGCGCCGCATTGAGCGGAGCCGAGCGCCAGGGCCACGACTGCGCCGCACTGCTGCGCCAAGTGGGCATTCAGGCCGCCTTGCTCGATGAGCCGCGCGCCCGCGTCGCGCCCGAACAGTTCGCCCGTCTGATGCAATTACTCTGGGAAAGCCTTGACGACGAATACCTGGGCTTTGGCCGCCTGCGCAGCAAGCCCGGCACCTTCGCCATGATGTGTTACGCCATCATCCATTGCCGCTCACTGGAAAAAGCCCT
>JBBKVZ010000237.1:0-2704 GCA_037968715.1 Pseudomonas sp. | reverse complement strand
CTGCGCATCGAAGACCGCAAAGGCGCCGAACAAATCTTCCTGCACGCCCAGCGCGACTGGGACGAAAACATCGAGCACGACCAAAAGATCCGCGTCGGCAATCAACGTCACGACACGGTCGAAGCCAACAGCTACAGCGAGTTCAAGGCCGAAGAACACCGCACCACCCACCTTGATCGCAAAAGCGAAATCAAAGCCAGCGACCACCTGACCATCGGCCAAAACCAACACATCAAAATCGGCACAGGCCAATTCATCAGTGCCGGGCAAGAAATCCATCTGTCCAGCGGCCAGAAAATCGTTCTGGAAGCCGGCAGCGAACTGACCCTCAAAGCCGCTGGCAGCTTTATCAAGCTGGACGCCAGTGGCGTGACCATGGTCGGGCCAATCATCAAGTTCAACTCTGGCGGCGGACCGGGCAGTGGCTCGGGGGCTGCGCAGATTCTGCCGGTTATACCCAAGCCTGCCGATACCGCGCCTGTGGGTGAGAAAACCGGTACCGCTAACCTGAACCTACCGCCGCCACCCACAGAAAAGGGTCTTAAAGGACCACAGCAATTGATCGTGGACGTCTGGGGCGACCCGGAGCAAGGCGGGCAAGTTAAATTGCTCGACCCGGAGGAGGATGCATGAGTGAGTTGAAGGATCAACCAATTGAGCAAGGTGTACGCAAGCGTACCCAGTATGAGAGCTCTCAGCGTAAGAGACTTGCACTGAGCATTGAGCGGGAAGACGGAGGGGAACTTTCTCTGCCCATCGCTGTTGACATGCGCAGCCACGAAGAAGAAGAAAACATTCAGCAGAACACGCTCTTAGCCATCATGCCGTTGGCTAAGTTGCCAGGTCATGACGCCTATAACGAAGCACCCAAGGGAGCCCTGCCACGCCCTGGTAGTATCTACGTATTTCAGAACGGGAAGCTTTGGCGCGAAGTGCTGTGTGACGGCCAAGGCAACATGAAGGATGTTGATCTTGCTGATTGGCGCAAAAAGGCCGAAAGCGGAGCGTCCGCTGATGATCGCCAATCAGTCGGTAAACAACAGCAAATTTTGTTAATACCGATACTGATACAAGGTCAATCTGTCGCCAATAACTACCTGATGGCCTACAGCGAAAAATCCTGGACGTGGGAATATATCCAGTGGCTGGAGGCTGACCAGAACCGAATCAAAAGCCGCGCGCAATACGTAGGGTTCGCTTGGGCGGCAGCCGTTGTCGGCCAGGAACAATGGCGACCGACACAAGCCATGCCTGCTGTGGTAATCAGCGCCCAGACAGAAGGCTTCAGAGCCCGGGACTTCACTATAGAGAGCTTGCTAGGCGATCCTTCCCTATTCACGCCCAGCCTAAGCAACATCCCCACTGCCGAAATGAGCAGCCGCATGCAGATGCGCCTGGAGGAACTTGCCGCCGCAACACAGAGCCCGCCTCCACAGCCACTAACAACGCTGGGTGCGGTCAAGGATGTACTTGCAGAACGCAATATGCGTGCTTATCCGAAGCTGGTGGGGTTGATGCTCGATGACCCGCTTTTTGCGCTCAGGCATGCCTGTGCCCAAGCGCGCTTGGCAGAGTCTTACCTGCTTACCCTCAATGCACTGGTACCGCATCGCACGAATGGCCAATATGCACATGCGCTTTACAGTTCGGTCATGCAGAGCGCCAGTAGCCCTCTTAGTAAATTCAAAAAATACCTCAATCTTGAACAACTTCAGGACACTGTGTTTGACGGCGAGCGAAAACTGGCTCGAAACCACCTCGCCACGCAACTTCAAAACCTGGTTGGCCTTATATCGAACGTGCCGTTAGTAGCAAGTCTGTGGGATTGGCAATACACCCGCGATGAGCGGTTGTTGGAACCCTATCAGTTATTCACTGACATATTCACCACGCTGGGAAAACTGCCAGAACAAATAGACGCTTTGTCTCAGGCCAACTCCAGTAACGCCTTGCAAAGCCGTATCGCTCAGTTGAGCGAACGACTCCTCACCGGCCGTCATCCACTTACCCAGCCATTCATGGCAAAGGCGGATGGCACCCTGCCCGAAGCCGTGGAGCGACTTGTCACCCTCGCCTCGCAAAAACACGAACCCGATCCACAGCACCTGGGCATGAGCAGCCTTCTGCATATGGCCAACATAAACCCGCAAGACACGGACAAGGGGGTGGTCTACAAGAACCTGCATGCGCTGATCGGCGACTTTATGGACACCTTCTCCATAGCTGTACTGACCCAGGCTCAGCGACTGAATGCCGCTAATGTAACGGTGGCAATCCACTTCAACCGCCTGTTCGCGCCGACACTTGGTGTGCTCGACAAGCTCTCGCCTAGTTGGCACGGCGTTCAACTAGCAACCGAGGCCCAAGTTCAGTCATCTAACCTGAGAATCATTGGAGTCCAGGGCGAGGGACTGAAAAACGGTCTCACAGCCACAGAGCGAGCAACCATCACGCGCAAGAACTATCAGTTTATGAATGTCACTTCCCCCGAAGGGGAGGTCGTCGGGTCTACAAGTCCTCGCCAGGTGGGTAAGGGGCTACCCAATCATGGTTCTGGCGTTGTCTTCGCAGCGCCCGCCGACCATCCGGAGGTAATCAAGTACAGCGCCTGGAGGCATGCTGTTGCCAGCAAACTGGACACTGCCGCGCAGTCGCCTTCTTTGCCATTGATTGCAGTAGCCTGCGCTCTGTACAACCTGAGTGC
>JBBKVZ010000236.1:0-4272 GCA_037968715.1 Pseudomonas sp. | reverse complement strand
ACCGCCGACGTGGGCACTCTGCAGCGCCTGCCAAAATTATTGCCGCAAGGTGTGGTGCGTGAGTTGGCCTATACCGGGCGTAAATTTGGCGCCGACGAAGCCAAGGCGTTGGGCTTTGTAAATCAGGTGTATGCCACTCAGGAGCTGATGCTTGAAGCGGTGTTGGGCATTGCTGCGCAAATTGCCAGTCACTCGCCGTTGGCAGTCACCGGTTGCAAAGAAATGCTCAACTTCAGCCGCGATCACAGTGTTGCCGACAGCTTGAAGTACATGGCTACTTGGCAGTCGGGCATGTTTCGACCCAACGAGATGCTCAAGACCTTTCAGGCTAAGGCATGCAAGACCACGGCAACCTTTGACGGTTTGTTCCCAATTAAAGGCTTGTTTGAGCAATAAGTCGGGGCTGCCGGAGCATGCGCGCGTGACGCGGCATGCTCCGTTTATTAGTGCATCCAGTCGCTAAGGCGCAGCAGCAGTTCGTGCTGCTTGCCCTTAAGGCGCAATTGCTGCGCACTCAAGGTCACTTCGCTCCAGTCACTTAAGGTGCTGGTCATGGCGCTTTCCCAGTCTTGTTGGGGCGATTGGCAGAGCATCATGGTCGAGGCCATGTTGCTGATGCGCAGTTGTTGCCCGCGTATTTCCACTTGGCCCATAAAGCGATTGCAGCCGGCATTGCCATTGGCGCGCAGCTGCTCGCCAATTTCTAGGTCGGGCAGTCGGCCTGCTTCGGCGCCGAGCGCTTGGCCGTCGATCTGCTCCAGTACCCAGTGGTGATGTTGCAAGCTTGTCGCGCTTAGGGTTGGCGTTTCAGGCCCGTTGGCGCAGCCCGTGAGCAGGGCGAGCAAGCTGGCAGTGGCGAGGTACTTTAGCGGCATTGCATTACATCCCGTTCAGTTCGACGCATGTGGCTGTTGTTGCGCTTTAACGCTTACCCATTGAGCGGCGGCTGCCATTGGGTGCGCTGCTTGGGGTTTTGTCGTGCTTAGACTTGTTTGACTGCTGGTGCCAAGGCTGATCGTCACTCTTGTTCGGCGCAAAAGTGGCCGGCGAGAACGGGAAGCGGAACGCAGGAATGCTGGCTGTCGGTGCTGCGGCAGCGGCGGGTTCGGTCTGCGCCGCTGGCGCGGTAGTGAGATCGACACTTGCTGTGGGGTTGGTCATGACTAATCCATTTAACACGAGTGGCTTGAAGGGGGTTGCGCAGGGCAACTGTGCAACGCGCGGCAGTATACCTTGTGTGGCTTAGCCGCGGCTTGAGTTGCTGCCGGCGCGCGGGCTGTGCCGTTGGCGCAGTGGCGTTAATAACTCAGACAGGCCGTTGTGGTCGATCTCCTGCATAAGTTGCAGGAGTTGGCCAATCTCGCCATGCGGAAAACCCTCGCGGGCAAACCAATTTAGGTACTGGCCGGGCAGGTCGGCGATCAGTCGACCTTTGTATTTGCCATACGGCATCTGGCGAGTGACCAGCAGTAATAAGTCTTCGGCTTTCATCGCGGTGAGTTAACGGTCGTTGGCAGCAAGAATGCGCGCCACTTGGTGTGGTTGGCAGTTCAAGTAGGCTGACGACTTGAGCAGGCTGCGGTCGGGGTACCAAGAGTACATAAATTGGCCACCCTTGAGCTTGTCGATAACCCGCCGTGCCACGGCCGGACGTACCGCTGGGCAACCTTGGCTGCGGCCAATACGTCCTTGGCGTTTGCTCCAGAGCGGGTTCACGTAGTCGGCGCCATGAATCACGATGGCGCGTTCGCGGGCCAGATCGTTAACTCCGGGCTCTAAGCCGTCCATGCGTAGCGAATAGCCATTGCCGCCCTGATAGCTTTCTTGGGTGCGAAACAGGCCAAGACTAGTTTGATGGCTACCGAGCCGATTAGAAAAATGCGTGGCGAAGTTTTCCCCGGACTTATTGCCGTGGGCAACCAGCTCTTGCAGCAGCAGGGTTTTCTTTTGTAAGTCAAAAATCCACAGCCGCTTGGCGGTTGAAGGCTGGGAGTAGTCGATTACTGCCAGGCGCTGAGCCTGTTCGGCGCCACTGTTTAAGGCGCACTGCATAGCCGTTAGTGCGTGTTGCAACGCTTGAGGGTTAAGCTCTGGTGCTACCTGTGAGAGACTTTTGAATAACAATTGGGTATTGGGTTTAGCGGCTATGGCCTGGGCTGAAAAAGCTAGAAGTAGCGGAATACCCAGGTATAACCGGCGCAATAATATAGGCATGCGTTGAGAGTCCCCTTGAAATGCTGGCTCCCGACTTCCTGTCGTAACCCTAACTGGTCTGTTTATACTTGGGTCTTAGCGCCAAGCGTTGCCAGTTTAGGTTGGCCGTTTAAGCGGTGGCCATGGATTGGAGTGAGTTTAATTGTATAAAAAACGTGCAGTCTACCTGAGTGTTAGCTTGCTGGTTACTCCACTGGTCAGTGTTGCCGTTGAGTATCCGCTTGCACCGGTAAGTTCGTTAGAACTCACTTTGCAGCAGTTACCGCAGGTCTGTCCGGGTACGCCAAGCAGTCTTGACGCCTCGGCGCAAAGCTTATTGTTGACGTTTTATCGCCAGCAACAGTTTGCCCGCAGCTGGTCGCAGAGTGGCCGGCTGGACGCCTTGGTCGTGCAGTTGGAGCAACTGGCCGATGACGGGCTTAATCCCGCCGGTTATCAACTTGTGGCGTTACGCGACTTTGCCCAGCAGCCTGCGGCCTCGGGTGCTTCTGCGGATTGCGCAGAAATCCTCACCAGCCATGTGTATTTGCAGGCCTTACAACACCTGCAATACGGGCGTCTGCAACAAGCCAAGGTGGAGCCGTTTTGGCAACCAGCAGCTGCGTCTAAACACCAAGCGTCTGAGCAACTTGCGTTGGCGCTAGACGTGCAGGCGCAGCGGGCGGTGAGTGGCTTGGCTGATTTGCCGGAAGCTTTCCAGCGCGCTCGGCCTGAGTCGGCGGAATACCACGCGTTGCGGGCAGCCTACGCACAACAGCGCCAGCAGCCGCTGCCGATTTGGCCGGTGGTTGCCAGTGGCCCGCTGTTGCGCCCCGACATGCAAGACCCTCGGGTGCCGGTTTTGCTCCAGCGTTTAGCCAGTGAGGGCTATTTCCCCGCTGTAGCCAGCGGTGAGCTTGTGGCTACTGAGACAGCGGTCGAGGTCGACACTACTGTTTATGGACCGCAAGACGTGGCAGCGCTGAAAAACTTCCAGCAAGCGCATGGTTTACAGGCTGACGGTTTGCTGGGCGCTGGGACCCTGGCTGCTTTGAATGTTAGTCCCGCGGCACGCCGCGAGCAGTTGCGGGTCAATCTGGAACGGTTTCGCTGGTTAAGGCAAAACGTTGAAGCCACCAGCTTGCTGGTTAATGTGGCCGCCGCTGAATTGACTTTTTTTCAGGAGGGGGCCGCCGTATGGCAAACACGCACTCAGGTTGGGCGTGCGGAGCGGCAGACGCCGCTGCTTAAATCGCAGATCACCCGGCTAACCCTAAATCCACGTTGGGGCGTGCCACCGACTATTTTTCGCGAAGACAAGCTGCCAGAAATTCGCCGCGACCCGGATTTTTTAGCCAAACACGAGCTGCAAGTGTTCGATCGTGATGGCAATCTGCTGGACGCTACGCAGATCGACTGGAGTAACCCAGGGTATGTCCAGTTGCGCCAATTGGCGGGGCCGAAAAATCCACTGGGGCGGGTGGCTTTGCGCTTTGCCAACCCGTTCTCGGTGTATTTGCACGACACGCCCAGTCAGCAACTTTTCAGCAAAGCACCACGCGACTTTAGTTCCGGCTGTGTGCGCGTTGAGCAGGCGCTGCAGTTGAGTGAAAAGCTCTTGAGTGCCGCGGAGTTGGAGCGGGTCACTGCGTTATTGGCCACCGGTAAAACCTATGAGTTTCGCCTGGGCACGCCGATGCCGCTGCTGTTGAGTTACTGGACGGCCGAAGTGGATGCGCGCGGGCAACTACGCTTCATTCCAGATATCTACCAGCACGACGCCACGCTGTCGGCTGCGCTGGACCGCGCCACGCTCTGAGCCGTGCAAATCGCACGCGCAGCCGGTGTTTATTGCTGGCTGCGTTGGGCCACGATTTCTGGTAAGTCTTGCCGGCGCATATACACCAGCAAAGGCTCGCTGATCTGCAGGCGATCCGGCACGTGCTGGTCGAGCAAAATCTGCAGGCGCTGGCGTTTGAGTGTCATCACGCCACCGCCTTCTGCGCACCAGACGAACTCACTGGCTGGGGTAATGCTGGCCTCGGTTACATCCATGCCGAACGAGTCCTCGCTGAACCG
>JBBKVZ010000235.1:0-5114 GCA_037968715.1 Pseudomonas sp. | reverse complement strand
CGTTAATCCGAAACTGCAGGGCAAAGCCGCGAAACTGGATGTCTTCCTGCTGCATCGACAGCGGCAAACCCGCAGCGATGCGGATCTGCTCGCGGACGATGTCGATGCCGGTGATTTCTTCGCTGATGGTGTGTTCCACCTGCACCCGAGTGTTCATCTCCATAAAGTACAGCTCGCCGTCTTCGGCCAGCAAAAACTCCACGGTGCCGGCGTTCTCGTAACCCACCGCCTTGGCTGCACGCACGGCTAAATCACCAATATAAGCACGCTGCTCGGGAGTTAGCTGCGGGCTGGGGGCGATTTCAATCAGCTTTTGGTTGCGCCGTTGAATCGAGCAATCGCGCTCGAACAGATGCACCACGTTGCCGAAGCTATCACCGAGAATTTGCGCCTCGATGTGCTTGGGATTAACGATGCATTTTTCCAGAAACACTTCGGCGCGGCCGAAGGCCTTGGTCGCCTCGGAGATCACCCGTGGGTAAGCCTGCTCCAGTTCGTCGCGGCTGTTGCAGCGGCGAATACCCCGCCCGCCGCCACCGTTGGTGGCCTTGAGCATGACCGGGTAACCAATGCGCTCGGCTTCGCGCAGCGCCTCGGCGATATCCGCAAGGTTGCCCTCGGTGCCCGGCGTCACCGGCACGCCGGCTTTGATCATGCTGCGCCGTGCTTCAGTTTTGTCGCCCATGCGGCGAATGACTTCTGCCGATGGGCCGATAAATCTGATTCCGCGTTCAACGCAGATATCCGCCAGCTCAGCATTCTCAGACAAAAATCCGTAGCCTGGGTGCAGCGCATCACAGCCGGTTTCCACCGCCAGATTGACCAGCTTGCGCGGGTTTAAATAGCCGGCTAACGGTTCGTCACCGAGGCTGTAGGATTCGTCGGCACGCTTTACATGCAGGGCATGGCGGTCAGCGTCGGAGTACACCGCCACCGAGCGCACGCCCATTTCAGCGCAGGCGCGTACGATGCGTACGGCAATCTCGCCACGGTTGGCGATCAGAATCTTCTTGATCACGAGCTGGTCCTCGATCAATGAATGGGCCGAGCGGCGCAGCGCTGGGCACCTGACCAAGCCGCTAAGCCCAGTCGCCCACTTACCCTAGCCCCGAGGGCAGATAAACCCAAATTAATAATTGTTGGGTTAGTCATTAGTTAAAACTTATAGTGCTGCTGAAATGGGCTTTTTAGCGCAGAGTGCTACTCGCCGCAGGCAGTCCGTCCAATGCATCCACGCCATCATCTGGCCGGCTGTCGCCGCGCGCCGAGGCCGCCCTACAGGCGCTGAACATCATCAACTGTGAGACCTAAATAATGCGTAAGTCTTTGATGCGTATGACATTACGTCAAATTCAAGTGTTTCGCGCAGTGTGCGACCAACGCTCCTACAGCCGGGCGGCCGAAGAGATGGCCCTGACTCAGCCGGCGGTAAGTTTACAAATTCGCCAACTGGAAGGCCTGATTGGTCAGCCATTGTTTGAGTACGTCGGCAAAAAACTTTATCTGACCGAAGCTGCCGAAGCCCTGCGCCGGGCCAGTGGCGATATTTTTCAGCGCTTAGAAAACCTCGACATGCAGCTCACCGATTTGCAGGGCTCACTGCGCGGCCAGCTGCACTTGGCGGTGGAGTCCAGTGCCAAGTATTTCGTGCCGCATTTGTTTGCCGCCTTCAAACACCAGCAGCCGGATGTCAGCCTGCAACTGACCGTAGTCAACCGCGCTCAGGTGATCAAACGGCTCGGCGAAAACCGCGACGACTTAGTGATCATGTCGCTGGTGCCACAAGACATGGCGTTGGAGTTTTTGCCCTTTCTAAATTACCCGATCATCGCCGTAGCGCCGCCCGAGCATCCGCTGTGCCGCGCCAGCCAACTGACGCTGAAAGACCTCGAACCTTACCCGCTGCTAATCCGCGAACCCGGCTCGGGCACCCGCAAAGCCTGTGAAGAATTCTTCCAGCAAAAGCGTGCGCATTTTGCGCAAACCTTAGAGGTGTCGTCACTTGAGGGGGTGCGTGAATGCGTGGTGGCCGGTTTGGGTCTGGCCCTATTGCCACGCCACAGCGTTTGCCAGGAGCTGGCCAGTGGTCGCCTGTGCGAACTGCCGATTGAGGAGTTGCCGTTGTACCGCAGCTGGTGCGTGGTGCACGCGCGCGGCAAACGTCTGTCACCGGTGGCGCAGGCGTTTCAAGCCTTTATCCGCAACGAGCGCAGCCAAATTAGCGCGCTCGCCGCAGGTTTTAACGGCAGTTTAAACGTGCCGATCTAAGCTAATGGTCGGTCGCGCACTGAGCGCCATCTCGGGGAAATCCAGAATTTCATAGTTCAACCGACGGCGCTCGGAGAACTCTTCAATCGCCCGGCGATACTCCATGCGCTTGCGATCCTGCAAGTCACGGCGTTTGCGGGCGGGGCTGTGCGACGATTCATCAATTGTACGAGTCATTACCTAACTCCCAAGACGAGATACGGGGAGCAGTAGAGTCGGTTAAATAGATGACGGTTTGGCGGCAGGCGGATGAAGGTTAAGTGAAGGCGCCGGAATACTTACCCGCTGACGCAGAGAGATAAACCCGCGCAGCTCACCGTGCAGCGCAGGTTCGCAGGGTGGGAAACTGCCAAGCATTGCCCACCGCTGCTTATCAAGGCCACTTGCTGCTTTCGTGTCGATCATCTGCCGCATGCAGTTTGATCAATCACAGCGACCGGCTGGTATCGATCCAAAGCAGCCAGTGACGACTTGCGGAAACCGGCCAAGAGCGGACTTCTCTTCAAATGCCTTGGCGACGTCGCTCACCATCTGGAAGTGGTTTTTTTAGAGCTTCACGATATGCGACCTCGCATTTGTTCCAAAAAACAGGGTGGAACGTTTTGAGCTCACCTCCAAGGTCCGCTCCAAATTCAACCCAAAATATATAGCGAGCAGCACCTAGACTTAGTGAACTTCGAAAGCTTGTGGGTAGCTCTGTTTCTGCGTTTGTAGGCACAACAAGTCCCCCGTGCGCAGCGTACTGATGCTCTCCGAACCTATTAAGATAGTCCGCATACGTTGGGTCTGAATCAATGTGCAGAAATACGGGGTTCTGATCTACTTTTCCCAACGCGAATTCGCTTACCGCCAGCGGACGCGGACCACACGACTCAGCCACATGACAGCACAAAATTTTGGCGAAATACCGAAATACATTGAGGTACCGCTCTGAGCCAATTTCATACTGTGGGGAGTTAAATACTAATTCAGGGGCTTTGCCTTCTATAAGCAACGCGGAGACTAAGGCATGAAGCCGATCAAACTCGCGATCAGGCGCTTGGGTGCGAGTGTTATTACACACTGCACACATACGCGCCGAGAAGTGAAAGGCGCTTGACTTCGGGCCTTGGGCCGGTCGAGGGGAACTTGCGCCATCAAAATTGCCGATGACCATGGCACTTCTTCCAAATATTTTTCGTAAAGCCGAAGCTTTTACTTTGTGCTCCCCCGTGAGGGATGCAACAGACCCGCACAGGCAACAGAGTCCAACTTGGTGCGGTTCAAAAAATAACTCCATCGAAAGGCTCCTTGCGACCCATTGCGGACGCTCGCTAACTACAGAATGGCCAGGACGAAGAGCCCATCACAGGCCGGATATACAAATGCAACCGCACTGACGACAGGGTTAGAAAGAAGCTTTGCTCACTACTTGTGGGGAGCGTCCATATATGCGTTGCTAATCAGGCGTCGGGGGCGCCTGCCAATCATGCTCTATTAACAAACCTTACGGCCTTCATGAAAAGCCACATCAAAAATGATACGACTAGGAATATATATATAAACATTGGATACATAATAATCTGATACAGATAGTTATCCAATCGCCGAGAGTCAATTTCTATATTTATTGAATTTAATAGCTTGTCAAATTCGCCTCGGGAAGCGCCGGTTACCTGGTAGGTAACCCTTCCGCCCCAGCCGCTTCCGTGACAAGCTGAAGTGTACTCGCCTTGCGTACTTTCAAATTTCAGCGTATTGCAAAATAAAATATTCATATCGCCTGCAGCTATTGATTTTTCTTTGTTTTGATTACCCAGATCAACTGTAACTCGCCGTCCCGCAAGCGCACCCATGGACGATGCAACCTCAGGACCGTAGCCTGTATACGGTATGGCGCTCATGATCTCCGCATTTAGCACCCTTCTAGCTGTCGCCCTTATGCCTACAAAAACGGAGTTCTTGTCGTAATCACCCACTTGAACATCAAACCATTCGGGGTATTCACTTATGACCATCTTGTAGAAACTGCCATCCACATTGCCTACAGAGCGACAATTCTCAATTCCAAGAAATGTTTCGCATGTCATCATTGCATTACTATCATAAGGAAAGAAAATCTTCGCCGTGATAAAGCCTAATATTAAAAGTGGTATGCACGAAACTACAAATAATCTCGTGTACTTTCTTATATTCATTAATTTCGCCGCCTAATTTATTTGGATTTTAGGTATCTGAATGGGTCAGGATGATCAAAGTGGTTTTGAAGACCGCTCTTCACCGTATAATGCAATGCCTTTAGATCGTAATTTTTGGTCGAGTGCATCTGAATTGACCCTGGTTTCGCAGACATGCCTGAGGTCGACTCTTTGCTGACTATACGCTATCACCAGCGACTGCTTTTGGTCCAAGCTGTGTAAAACGCAGGCTCCGTTTTGAAGTCTGCGTTGCTACTTAAAATCTGACAGTGCTTGGTTAGTCAGCAGATCTGAAATTTGCGTAGGAACGCGATTTTTGTTCCGACTCAGACCATCAAGCTTGCTCGAAAACGTTTTTACACCCAGCCTCGGCCGAGTACTGCCGGTCGTGAGGGGCCGCAGTCGACCCATTGCGGCCTGTCGCAGAGGCCGGTGGGCAAGTAAACGTTGCCCACCCTACTCGCCGTCAAGTCCGCGTAAGGCAATGAAACTGCCAAGCATTGCCCACCGTGCAGATATCCAGGCTACTTGCTGCTTAGATCAGGAAGAGGGTTGCCAGCCCGAGAAAGGCAAAGAAGCCGACCACGTCGGTGACGGTGGTGAGGATCACACTGCCGGCCAGCGCCGGGTCAATGCCCATGCGTTGCAACAGCAGCGGCACACCCCAGC
>JBBKVZ010000234.1:0-3094 GCA_037968715.1 Pseudomonas sp. | reverse complement strand
CATAGGAACTCAGGCTGAGTTGATGCTCGGCGGTTAGGTAGTCACGCCGATCAAGGCGCTCGCGTTGGAAGTTGCTGCTGCGCGACAGGCGCGAGAACCAATAGAGCAGTTCATCGGTAGCGCCGTCGGGCTCTTGCTCCAGCAGCCAAAGCATTAAGTCGGGTAGCGGTAGTGCGCTGGCGCAGCGCTCAAGCATTTCGCGCGCGGTGTGTGGCGCCTGCTTAGGCTTGCCGCCACGGGGGCCGCTAGCCTTGGGGAACTGCGCCGGTTTTGACTCGAAACGAGCCAGTGCATACACATAGGCTTCGACTTGCGAGGCGGTGCCGAGAAAGGCGCTTTGTGGCCGGGTGAACAGCGGTAACGAGGCTTGCGGCACTGCATCCAGACCTTTGCGGCGGATGACCGCCAAGGCCAACGCTGCGCCACGGGTCACGGCATTATGCCGGCGGGCTTCTTCACGTAACGGCAACAGCAGCACGCGGGCGCGGCGCAGGGTGAGCTGCGCACTGGTTTGCATCTCAAGAATGCGTGCATGGGTGCGCAGCAGCAGGTCATCATCGACCAGCTGGCCGAGGCGTTGCTGCTCGCTCAGTAGGCGCAATAACACGTGCTCGACGCGCTGCACGCCTTGCTCGAAGGCGCCGTCGGCGGCCACCAGCTGAATCATCGGCTCTACGTATTCATCCCAGGTAGCCAGCACTTCGGCGTAACGCTGGCGCAAGGGGATTTGCCGGTCGCTGGTTTTCGCCCGCTCAGCCACACCCACTAGCGCTTGCTCATCATTAGTGAGCTTTTTCAGCACGTCGCGCACGCGCATGTCGAGCAAGCGCAGTTGGCGGGCCAGGTCGTCAGCGTCGCGGTTTTCGAAGGCATCCTGAATGTAACTGGCCAGCCGTTCGAGGTGACGCAGATACGCCTCAATCTCGAGGCACAGGCCTAAACGGTGCTCGCGGCGCAGGTAGGCGAGAAAGTCGTGGATCTGCGCATTCAGCTCGAAGCGATTCGGGCTCTTGGCCACCGGCACCAAAATATCCAGACGAATCCACTGGTCCAGCAGCGCGGTAATGTCGGTTGGTGTGCCATCTGCCAATTGCGCGGCTAGCTGCTTGCGTAAATCGGTAAGGCTTAGGGTGCCCTGATCGAAACGCTCGCACAGCGGCTCCAGCAGGCTCCAGTGTTCGGCAAGGGCACGTAACACGCGCTTGGGGTCGATCATCGCTAAAGGCTGTCTCGCAGGGTGGTTAAAGGCACTCAACTGCTGATTGTACTGTATGGGCTGTGCGTCCAGCAGTTACATGCTGTGCGTGAGGGCGCATTTTTGCTTGGTGACAAAGGTGTTACGACGCTGGGGTGATGGGTAACGCCCGCGTTTGGGTGTCACCTGGTGTAAGGCGCCAGCGGGCGGTTTTCTCGACTATGGGTCGGGCGCTTCTGGCGCGGCTGTCCTTATAGTGTCTATACGGTGCCGAGCCTCCTGTTTGTGGCCGGCCGACTCATAAGGAACCTGTCATGCGTTTGACTTCGCGCCCCCTGCTTCGTGCTTTCACCGTGCTTGCCGCCAGCCTGCTGGCGGGCGCGGCGCAGGCGCGCATGGAGCCGATGGAGGATAGTGAGTTATCGGCGGTGGTCGGGCAGGCAAATTTTAATTTAACCACTGACAGTCATGATGGCTTGGAGTTTACTCGGCTTAATTTCGGTTTGGATGTGGCAACGCAGCTTAATATTAAAAAGTTGCAGCTCGGGTTGTATGGCCGTACGGGAGAGGCGGCTAATACAGCAGATATAGATATAAATAATTTTGCCTTGGGTTCTGTGAATGATGCGACTGGGCAGATTAATCCCTTTAATATTAAAAATCCATTTATCGAATTTGCCTATAATGGTAATAAAGTTGTGGGTATGCGTTTGGGCTTTGGAGAGGCGCAAGGGCATTTGTCGGGTGATATTAAAACAGTTACCGGTAATATACCGATAGACGTTTATGGTAAGGGTAGTTATTTGGCTCCTAGAATAACTTGTGGCTTTCTTAATCTTCTCTGTGGTAGCGCTAAACTTCTTGTTGGTACGGTTTATGCGAATAGCGATTTTGAGGTGGGAGCACAGTTAGTAACGGCTGGTGGTGGTCTGGATCCGGTGCGAGCTACGCATATAGGAGTTAAAAATGGTCAATCGTTAACAATTCCAAACGGTACGGGGTTTGACGCTTTTCTGCTTGGTATTTTTAAATCGCAGAGTTGCGACTTGTTGGGAGTGCAGACCTGTTATGGGTTGGATACTTTCAAGAGCTTTCCTATCGGTAAGTTCGATACTGCAACGCAGCAGTTTGATCCTGCTGGGGCCGCTAAAGGGGTTTTTCTTTCCTTGCAAACACAAGATTTGAAGTGGCGTGATCAGCAGAATAGCGCTGCTTTTGTTACAGCTTTGGCCGGTGCCTTTCTAAATTTGCCTCGTGATGTTGATGGCAAGGCGGCCATTAGGGCTTCTTTTGCGGAGGCGCTTAATGGGATTCCGCGAGTGGATACCTGTTTAGGTGCTGCATCTGGAGGCTGCTAATTATGCGCAAGTTATTGCCCGTATTGGGTTTGTTGATTATCGGCAATGTTCAGGCGGAACTGGTGGCGATGGAAGACGGCGAGTTGTCCGCGGTGCAAGGGGCCGGCATTGGCATAGTGCTGGAGCAGGTGCTATTGGATGCAGGGCAAAGCATCGGTGATCACGTCACCGCAACTCCGGCGGTGATCACCATCAACGACATTACCAACACCAGCGGTCAGAACGTGCCGATCTCGGTGAAAGAGTTTTATCTGGGGGCTACTGGCAGCAATAAAGGCGCAAACCTTAATCCAGTAACCATTGGCCGGCTTAATCACCCCTTTACCCTCAGTCTGGACAAGAGCGAGCAGATACGCACCTTGAGTGAGAAATGGGCGCTAGGGAGCAGGGTCGTCAGGGTGGATGGCGTTAATACGACTGTCTATTACTGGGCGCCGACAGGTGAGCAGCAGTCGATCCAGACCGCGCCGAGCAATGTGGCTGTGCTTGGTTTCACTTTTCCAGAGCGCCTAGCCCCCAATGACGCAGGTGGACAACCCTG
>JBBKVZ010000233.1:0-15663 GCA_037968715.1 Pseudomonas sp. | reverse complement strand
TAGGTAAAACCCGCGGCGCCGGCTCATGGCGTTACCTGCGCGTTCGTGGGCGCTGCGTCAAGCAAGCGCCGCCAGCCTTCACAGAGACCACGCTTGAGGTTGTCTGGTGGCAGTTGATGACCGTAGGCAAGGTTCTGCCAGTGGCGGGTGAGTACTTTGGCGAAGCGGCTGAGTTCGGCCAGTTGCAATTGCTCGGTCAGCTGCAGCACCTCACCCTCGGTATGTGCGCTGTTTAAACGCACATGGTGCTCATGCAACAGGCGGCTAAGTAGCCCACGATAGAGCAGGCCCAAGGCCTCACGCGGTTGCTCGGCCCACAGCTGTTCGGCCGCACTGGCGATGTCATCTGGCAAGCTTTCCGGTGCCACGGGCAAGCCAAATAACTGAGTGGGTTGCCATTTTTCGACTTTGCGTGGCCGGCTAAAACGGCCGCCAAAGGTACGTAGCCATTCGCGATAACGCCAGGCCAAGATTGCTAATAGGCTAAGCAGCGTCGCCCACAAAATCACCTCAACGACCATGGCTAAACGCTCAAGGTTGTTGCTCAGCCCAAGCTGCTCAATTAGGCGTTTGAGCTTGCTGAGCAGGCTCTGCGGATCGGCGTTACTGGTTTTTTTCGCGGCGCTGGCGGGGTCGGAAAATTTCCAGCGCGTCACGGTTTGGCGATTCTCAAACGGTGGCTGGTCGAGCAGTTGCTGGATGCTGTCGTGGGCGCTCTGGCTGTTTAAGGGTTGCTCAAGCAGTCGCTCAGCCTTGGGGCCGGCAGGATCAAATTGCGGCAGCGGGCAGCTACCCGCAGTCGTAGCTGCCCAAGCGTTGCTAGGTGGCTGCAGGAATAACAGTGCGCAGGCCAACAGCAGCAGGCTGCTGGCACCGCTCAGGCGTTGGCGTAACCGGCGAAAGGCCAGCTCCAAGTCCCATGCCTCTAGTGCGCTGCGCCGATTGAGATAAAGACTAAAACCGCAGGCCACATATATAGGTTCCCAGAAAATCAGCAGCAGCGCGTAGAGCAGGTTGTACAGGTGCTGCGACCATAAGCTGGCGGCACTCTCGGGCGCGATTAATTGGCTCCAGTCCCAGTCGCTGCGCAGTTGTTGCGGCAGGAGTAAATACAGCAGGCTGAGTAGGGCGATGTACAGCGCGGTTTCTAGATGCGCACCAACAACCGTAAGCCACGTGGCGGGGCTACTGTCGCGACGGCCTAGAACCATTAAGCGCTGGCTGCGCGCTTGGCCGCCGAGACCTTCAAGCTGTACCACGGGCATTTCGAAGCTGCGCCGCAGGCTCAGCCGGCGCCAGGTCAGGCTGGCCAGTAGTTGCGGCTTGAGCAGTTGCGGCAATGCCTTGAAAGCCTGTAGCAAGGTTGGTTCTGGGCCGAATAAAGCCTGCGATAAAATATGCAGGGGTAGGCGGTCGTATAGCGGTTTTAACCACCAAAATAGCAGTAGCGCTATGCCGGGTTGCTGCCAGAGCAGCGCACTGAGCAGGGCGAAAATCGGTAGGGTCAACAGCGCCCAGCTGCTGCTGAGTATTCTCCGGTGGCGGCGTGCCAGTAGCACACCAAGATCCACCGCCTCCCAAGCGCTGCGAGGGCGGATGATGACGCTGGCATCACTCAGGCGCATGTTGACCCCGCCCGGCCAGGCCGAAATACCCAGCGAGTAGCAGCCACAGTCCAGCGCCGACGGCGAACTTGAGGTTGGCGCTGGTATAGGTCATGGATGACCAATAAGCCTCTATAAATGCGGCAATCAGCAGCAGCACGATGGCCCCTGCAACCAGTTGCACGCTGTCTGTGGCCGCCAGACGCAAGGCCTCGCTGCGCGGCCAGCGTCCCGGTGCAATCAGTGCCCAGCCTAGTTTTAGTCCAGCAGCGCCGGCCATGGTGATGGCGGTTAACTCGAAGGCACCATGGCCGATGACGAATGACCAAAAAGTCAGTCCTGAACCGATCTCACTGAGGTGTCCGGCCACCGCACCAATCATCAAACCGTTGAAGAACAAAAAGAACAGACTGCCCAGGCCAAACAGTAAGCCGCTGGCGAAGGTCTGAAAGGCAATGCCGATATTGTTCATGATGTAGTAGCCGAACATCACCCAGTCATCGCCCGAGTTACGCTCGCCAAAGCGTCCCAGGCGGTGGGCGTCGGGGTCGTACATGGCCTCCATGGCTTGCACTTGGTCGGGCGGCACCACGCTGTAAATCAGCTCAGGAAATAAATAAACCAACACCCCCATCGCCAGTAAGCTGCCGTAAAACAATAGGCTGGCGGCCAGCATACTGCGCCATTCGCGGCGTATCAGCTGCGGTAAACCCGTGAGCAGGAAGCGGATTACATTCGCCCCTAAGTGGCTGCGATGCCGATACAACTGTTGATGGCCGCGCATCACCCATTGCTGCAATTGCTCGACTAAATGGCTGCTGTAACCGCGCGCTTGGGCCAGTGCCAGTTGCTGGCAGAGGTGTCGATAGTTGGCGGCAAACGCTTGGCTGTGCTCGGGCGAGGCCTTGCCCCGCTCGAGTGCTTGCAGTTGTTGGTCAAATGTTTGCCAGCTGGCTTGGTGGCGGCTTTCAAATTGGCTTTGTTTCATAGCGGCCCCAGCAAACCGCGGGCAATGCCATTGAGCTGTGCTTTGGCTTGCTCTGGGGCTACCTGCAGCGGTTCGGCCAGAATTGCGGCCACTTCATCACTGCGCTCATTGGACAGCGCACTTTGCCGCTCGGCAAAGGCCAGAATGGCGCGTTGCTCGGCAAGGTTCATGCTGAACGGGGCGCGCAGCGCAGGTGCATCAGGTAAGGGCGGTCGCTCGGTTAGTGGGTCTTGGTAAATCACCAAGGTGCCGGCCGCTAAATCGCCCAAACGTTTGTATGCAGGATGACTAAGGCTGCTGATAATTCCCAGGCCGTAGGCAAACGGCAGAAAGTCGACAAAGCGCAGTAGATTGCGGGTCAGTGATGCGGCCCAGCCCACCGGGGTGCCGTCATCATGCACCACACGTAATCCGAGTAATTGCTTGCCTGGCGAGCGGCCTTGGTTAAACACCTCAAACAGCACCATGTACCACCAGGTCAGCATAAAGATCACCATGGCCGCCAAGCCTTTACCGAGTTTGCCGAGCAGCTCCAATAACAGCAGCATCAACAATACGGCAACGCCACGGATGGCCAAGTCGATGGTAAATGCTAGTGCTCGCGGCACCACGCTGGCAGGGCGCAGAGTGAGGTCGATGCCTTCTGGGGTTTCCACCTTGTAGCGGGTGTCCAGCAGCTCACTGGCGGCACCGTTTGGCTGGGGCGAAGGGGCTGAATAAGTGGACGACATCGGCAGGTGGGGTCACATGGTTTGCTAAACGAAGCGCGATGCTAGCGAGCGACAGTCCGACAAGCAACCTGACAGCGTGTTTCCTGTGGCTAGCAGACGGCCGTTCTGTGCGTTTTTACGCCTTTTTGCCAGCCGAAACGCTCTGAGCAGTCGGCGAAAGGTGCGCATCTAAGACGTAATAACGCGCCAACTCAGCTAGGCTCGCCTAGCTTTGCCGGCAGTGGCTAAACTGTCGCCGCCACTCTGTTGAGGAAATTGCCGTGACGCCCAGTATTTTTTGGTATGACTTTGAAACCACCGGCATCAATCCTCGTTGTGATCGGCCGCTACAAGTAGCCGGAGTTCGTACCGACGAGGCGCTGAATGAAATCGGCGAGCCACTGAATATGTATTGCCAACCCAGTGCCGACATCTTGCCGCACCCAATGGCCTGCTTGATTACCGGTATAACGCCGCAGCGTTTGGCCGAGCAAGGATTACCCGAAGCTGAGTTTATGACTCGCCTGCATGCCGAGATGTCCGCGCCGGGTACGTGTGGCGCCGGGTACAACAGTTTGCGCTTTGATGATGAAGTGACGCGTTACAGTTTATATCGCAACTTTTTTGATCCCTATGCACGCGAATGGCAGGGCGGTAACACCCGCTGGGATTTGATTGATTTAGTTCGCGCCGCTTATGCCTTGCGCCCTGACGGGATTAATTGGCCAGAAGAAGACGGTCGTGTCAGCCTTAAACTGGAATCGCTGACTGCCGCCAATGGTATTGCCCATACCCAAGCGCACGATGCCCTCAGTGATGTGCGCGCCACTATTGCCTTGGCGCGTTTGGTGCGTGATAAACAGCCGAAGTTATACGATTTTCTTTATCGTCAGCGCAGTAAAGCTCGGGTGTTGGAGCAAATACAATTGCTGCAACCGCTGCTGCATGTGTCGGGACGTTATTCCGCGGCGCGCCACTATATATCAGTGGTCCTGCCGCTGGCGTGGCATCCGCAAAACCGCAATGCGCTGATTGTCTGCGACCTGCAACTTGATCCGCAGGTATTGTTACAGTTGGATGGTGAAACCTTGCGTCAACGTCTGTATACGCGACGCGAGCAATTGGCGGCGGGGGAGTTGCCGGTGCCGCTCAAATTACTGCATATCAATCGTTGCCCAGTATTGGCGCCATTGAATGTGCTGCGCGATAGCGATATGCAGCGATTGCAACTGGATATGGCAACTTGCCAGCAACGCGCTAGCCACTTGCGGGAAAACCAGCAGCAGTGGTTGAGCAAATTGCCGACTATTTACGCTGAAGAGGGTTTTGAACCTAGCCAAGACCCTGAGCAACAGTTATATGCCGGTTTTCTCGGCGATCGCGATCGGCGTTTGTGTGAACAAGTGCGTAAAGCTGAGCCTGAAGACTTAGCTCGGGCAATATGGCCGTTCGATGATCCGCGGTTACCCGAGTTGTTGTTTCGTTATCGTGCGCGTAACTTTCCTCACACCCTGACGGCAGCGGAGTGCGAGCGTTGGCAGTTGTTCTGTAAGCAACGCTTAACGGATGCACAGCTAGGTGCGCCAAATACCTTGGCTGACTTCGAACAGGCTGTGCAGCAGGTCTTGCCTGATGCAAGCGCTGAGCAGCAGGCGTTGTTGGCGCAGTGGCAGGTGTATGCGCAGCAGTTGGCGGAAAGTTTAGCGCCGTAAGTAGGTTTTTCGGGGCAATAAAAAACGCCAGCATGCTGGCGTTTTTTATATTGCGAGTGAGGCTTAGTCGAGCAGGGTAACCCAGCTTTCAACTACGTCGGAGCCCCACTTGGCTTTCCATTCTTTGAGAACTTTGTGATTGCCACCTTTAGTTTCAATCACGTCGCCGGTGTTTGGGTTCTTGTATTGCTTCATTTTGCGTGCGCGCTTGGTGCCAGTTTTGCTAACACGGGCAACTTTGCCAGCCTTAGCCAATGGATCAAGAATAGCGATGATGCTTGGCAGCGATTTTTGATACTCAGCCATCAGTGCGCGCAGCTTTGTTTCAAATTCCAGTTCCTGCTTCAGCTTGTCATTTTCCGACAGGCTTTTCAGATGAGCTTGCAGCTCTTTGATTGCAGCTTCTGTTGAGCGGTATTCATTGACTAAGGACATGGGCTTACCTATGACGTGTTCAGGGAGCAGGTTGAGTTGTATAGCCAATAGTAGTCAGACCCTATCCATCTGTAAACATACTTAATGCTATTGAGATAAATAAGTGTTTGTTGATTATCGCTGCCGTGCAAATTTGCTACGTATCTGTCGCATTATTGGCCGAATTTAATCTGCAGTAGGTGCTTTGCCGATTGTTAGTCTTAGTTGCTCTTATGGGTATTTTTGCCGCTGGCCAGGTAGGGCTGATGAAGCACCGGCTAGAAAATAGCGCGTGGTAATACTGACGTTTGTTCTTGAGCTGGCTAGAATGGCGCTCTTTGCCATGCCTCTGGAGTTTTTTGTATGCGCACTTTTCGGTTGGTTATAGCCTGTCCAGACCGCGTTGGTATTGTGGCTAAGGTGAGTAGTTTCTTAGCTACATATAACGGTTGGATTACATCGGCGAGCCACCATTCGGACAATCAAAATGACTGGTTCTTTATGCGCTATGAGATTCGCGCAGATTCGCTGCCCTTTGATCTTGCCGGTTTTCGCCAAGCTTTTACGCCGATTGCCAATGAATTCTCCATGGACTGGCGAGTTACCGATTCGGCGCAAAAAAAACGTGTGGTGTTGATGGCCAGTCGCGAATCGCATTGTTTGGCCGATTTGCTGCACCGCTGGCATAGCCATGAGCTGGATTGCGATATTCCCTGCGTCATCTCCAATCATGATGATTTGCGCAGTATGGTTGAGTGGCACGGTATTACTTTTCACCATGTGCCGGTTGATGCACAAAATAAACCAGCGGCCTTTGCTGAAGTTTCACGTTTGGTCGAAGCCAGTCAGGCTGACGCCATAGTGCTGGCGCGTTATATGCAAATTCTGCCGCAGCAATTGTGTGAAACGTTTGCCCAGCGCGTGATTAACATCCATCACAGTTTTTTACCGTCTTTTGTCGGTGCCAAGCCTTATCACCAAGCCTCATTACGCGGGGTGAAGTTAATTGGTGCGACCTGTCATTACGTGACCGAAGAGCTGGATGCAGGGCCGATTATTGAACAGGATGTGGCGCGGGTAACCCATCGCGACAGCATCGAAGAAATGGTCCGCTTAGGCAAAGATGTTGAGAAAAGAGTGCTGGCCCGCGGTCTGCGTTTACACTTGGAAGACCGGGTGTTAGTGCATGACAACAAAACCGTGTTGTTTGACTGACGCCAACTTGTGCCGCTTGTGGCGCATTAATAGCAGGGGAGCCTTGTATGCTTAAGTCGATTACCGTGGCCGATTGCATGACCAGTCACCCATTAACCTTTCGCGCCGATACCGATTTGTTGTTGGCCATTGAACAGCTGTTAGCGCACCGCATCTCGGCCGCTCCGGTGGTCGACGAGCACGCCCGGTTACTGGGGCTGCTATCGGATGGTGACTGCTTACGGGCAACCTTAGCGGCGACTTATTACGACTCGGTCGGCGGCTGCGCGGCCGACTATATGACCACCCAGGTTGATACGGTGACCCCGCAGGCCGATCTCAGCCAGGTTGCTGGGATATTTCTGCAAAATGCTCGGCATTGTTTGCCGGTGCTAGAGAATGGCCGTTTAGTTGGTTTGGTCAGCCGGCATGATGTGCTGCGTGGTTTAAAGGCCTTTGCTCAGCATGCGGTGAAGTTGCCCTAGGCAGCGGCCTGGCTCTGCTGCATAGATATGCCTGACACGGAGGCCTAGCCATGAATGATCCACTAGCACGTGCGGCCTCAACACCACCCGCAACGTTGGGTGAGGGCTGTATTAGTCGTTATGACCCTGCTGAGCTGAGTAGCGACAACGGTGCCGAATTTGCCGGCGCCGCCGAGCTCTGGCAGCAGTTGCAAGCAGCGCAGCGAGTGGATACCGACGCTGAGCCGGCAGACGAAGCGTGTGCGCCTGAGGCTAGCCCGGCGCGCTGAGCGTTGGCGCGCCGGAGCCTGGCTTAGATGCGAAAGCTGCTAACCAATTGCTGGAGGCGTACGGCTTGTTGTTGCAGGTCGTCGCAAGCGCGCAGTGTTTCGTTGAGGTTCTCTACGCCGTGCTGATTGAGCTGGTTGATCTCGTGGATGTCGACGTTAAGCATTTCCACCACTGAGGTTTGCTCTTCGGTAGCGGTGGCCACCGACTGATTCATGCTGTCGATTTCGCCAATCCGTTGGGTCACGCTGCCCAGCCGCTCGCCGGCCAGGTTGGCGATCTCGACACTCTCTTCGCTGTAACGCTGGCTCTCAGTCATGGTGGTCATCGAGTCACGCGAGCCCACTTGCAGCTCCTCAATCATTTGCTGGATCTCTTGCGCCGACTCTTGGGTGCGATGGGCCAGGTTGCGCACCTCATCGGCCACTACGGCGAATCCTCGGCCCGCTTCACCGGCCCGTGCCGCTTCAATGGCGGCGTTGAGGGCGAGCAAGTTGGTTTGTTGCGAGATGCTTTTGATTACCTCAAGAATCTGGCCAATATTTACGGTTTTGCTGTTGAGGGTTTCGATGTTGCTGCAGGACGCGCGGATTTTGCTGGACAGCTCGCTCATCGCGCGAATGGTTTTGTCGACCACCTCGCGGCCATCTTCGGCTAAATGCCGGGCATCTGAGGCTTGATTGGAGGCCTGGGCGGCGTTGCGGGCGATTTCTTGGGCGGCTGCGCCGAGTTCATTAATAGCCGCTGCAACGCTGTGGGTGCGATTGGACTGCTCGTCAGAGTTGGCCATTGACGATGTTGAGGCATTCACTACCAATTTGGCCACTTGGTTGAGTTGCGTGGTGGTCGATGACACTTCACGAATTGACGCGTGAATACGCTCAACAAACAAGTTGAAGGAGCTGGCCAAGCGGCCAAATTCATCCTGCGAGTGAATTTCTAGGCGTTTGGTTAAGTCGCCTTCACCCATGGCAATATCATGCATGGCTTTATCCATGGCCGCGAGAGGGCGCATCAATACCTTAATCAGCACGCTGAGCAGGAAAATAATACTGACCACGGCAATTAGGGTGGCGATCAATGCTGAAGTGCGAAATTTACTCAGCATGGCAAAGGCTTTATTTTTATCGATGCTCAGACCTACATGCCAAGAAACCGAAGGCAGGCCTTTTACCGGCGTAAAGCTGACGAGTCGGCTTTCGTCGTTATGTTCCACTTCGCTCATTTTGCTGTTGATGGTCGGGGTGTTGGTTGGATAAAGATCTTTGAGGTTTTTCATCACCATGTTGTGGTCGGGGTGGACGAGGATTGTTCCGGTATCGCTGACCAAAAAGGCATAGCCGATCCCGTTGAAGTCCAGCGAGTTGATAATTTCCACCAGGGTCTTCAGGCTCAAGTCGCCGCCGACTACGCCAGCAGCTTTGGCCGGGGTGGCGATGGTGATAATCAGCTCCTTGGTGGCGGCGTCTATGTAGGGTTCGGTGAGGGTGGTGCCGCCGGCATTGATGGCATCTTTGTACCAAGGTCGGGTGCGCGGGTCGTAGTCGGCGGGCATGTCTTCATTTGGACGCATGATGAACGTACCGTCACCGCTGCCCAAGTAGGTAAATACAAAGGTATTTGCCAGCGTCCTTTGCTCCAGCAAGCTGGCCACCGCTTCGGGAGCTGGATTAGTTGCGGCTGACTGCGCGACGTTTTCAACCAGTAAGATTCGTCCGGATAACCAGTTTTGAATGTTGCTGGCAGTGGCATCGCCCATTTCGCTTAAGTAGCTGTTTAGGTCGTCACTGATGGCCGTGCGTTGCAAATAATCGCTGTACAGGGCAAACAGCGAAAATGCCGCGATGACCACCAGCGAAGCAGCAAGCAGGATTTTCTGGCGAAATTGCAGGTTCATGGGCATATCTAGGGTCGTCCCTTCACAGTGGGCTGCAGCTTTGCGTGAGCTGCATGGGTATGCTGTGGTTCTCGGCATGCATGTAGTAAAGCTTTAATTTAGAGGAATGGCCAAATGCCTGTAATCCCACCGTTCACCTTTGGTGCAGACCCACTCGGTCAGCCAGTCGCTCAAGCATTACGCATGACCAACCGCCACGGTTTAGTGGCGGGCGCTACGGGTACCGGGAAAACCGTGACCTTGCAGCGTCTCGCTGAAGCCTTTAGTGACGCAGGCGTGGCGGTGTTTGCCGCCGATGTAAAAGGTGATCTGTGTGGCTTGGGCGCCAGCGGTAATCCACAAGGTAAGGTGGCTGAGCGGATTGCCAGCATGCCGTGGCTGGCGCATCAGCCGCAGGCTTATCCGGTCACGCTATGGGATATCAATGGGCAAAGTGGCCATCCGCTGCGGACCACCTTGAGTGAGTTAGGGCCGCTGTTGTTGGGCAATTTGCTGGAGCTCACCGACAGCCAGCAGGCGGCACTCTATGCAACCTTTAAGGTTGCTGATCGGGAAGGTTTACTGCTGTTGGATTTGAAAGACCTAAAAGCCTTGCTCAATCATTTGGCGGCTCATCATGAGTTGTTAGGTGAAGACCAAGCGCTGTTTACTAATGCTTCTGGGCAGGCGTTACTGCGCCGACTGGCGACGTTGGAGCAACAAGGCGTCGAAGCTTTGTTTGGTGAGCCTGCGTTGCAGTTGGAAGACATTTTGCGCCCCGAGGCTGATGGTCGCGGGCGTATTCATTTGCTCGATGCCAGCCGATTGGTGCATGAAGCGCCCAAGGTTTATGCGACTTTTTTGCTCTGGTTACTGGCCGAGTTGTTTGAGCAGTTGCCTGAGCGCGGGGATGCCGATAAGCCGTTGCTCGCGTTATTTTTTGATGAGGCGCACCTGTTGTTTGCGGACACGCCCAAGGTCTTGCAAGAGCGCTTGCAGCAAGTGGTGCGGTTGATTCGCTCGAAGGGTGTTGGGGTGTATTTCGTGACTCAGTCACCGGCCGACTTACCCGATGAGGTATTGGCACAGCTGGGTTTGCGCATTCAACATGGCTTGCGGGCATTTACCGCCAAAGAGCAAAAATCGCTACGGGCGGTGGCCGATGGTTTTCGCGCAAATCCTGATTTCGATACCTTAAGTGTGTTGACCGAGTTGGGCATTGGTGAAGCTTTAGTCAGCACCTTGGAGGAGAAAGGCACTCCGGCGATGGTGCAACGGGTGGCCATTGCGCCGCCGCAATCGCGCATCGGCCCGCTCACCGCGGCTGAGCGTGCACAGATACTGGCGCAGTCGCCGCAACGCGGGCGCTACGACAAGCCGATTGATCGTGAATCAGCATATGAACTTTTATTGGCGCGTGCTGCTGTGCCTGCGCCTGAGGTGCTCGCGGCTAAACCTGCGAGTGCTGGCGGCGGCTTGGCGGATATGGCCGGCGAGTTGCTTGGCGGCTTGGCTGGGCAAGCCATGAAGAGCGCAATGCGCCAAGCCGCCAATCAAATTGGCCGCGAGTTAGTGCGTGGTTTGCTTGGCTCGTTGCTCGGCGGTAAGCGTCGCTGAGTAGCACTGCTGGCGAGTCGGTTATTGCCAGCCGAATAGCCAGCGCTGCTCATCTTGTAATGCCTGCCAGTCTAGGCGCTGATTACGTTTGGTGAGCAGTGCTTGCAGCTCAATCTGCAGGACGCTGCCTGCTTCGTCGCAAAACAGTTCGGTCACCAAAAAGTGCTTTTCACGATTGCTGACGGTGCCGGCCGTCCACTTTGACAGCAGCAGTTTGTTGGGGTTGAGCCGGCGCATTACAAGTGCGCCAGCAGCTTGCGCGCTGCCTCTTGGCCGCTTAACCAAGCGCCCTCAACCCGACCCGATGAGCACCAGTCGCCGCAGGCATATAAGCCTAAATCGGTGTCTGCCAGTGCGCCCCATTGGTGCGCCGTGGCCGGCCGCGCATACAGCCAGCGGTGGGCCAGGCTAAATACAGGCGCGGGCACCGTGCAGCCAATCAGCTCGGCAAAAGCGCCATGTAACTGCTCAATTACCGCTTCTTTGCACAGGTCAATGTGCTGCTTGCTCCATAGGCTGGTGGCGTGCAGCACCCAGGTGTCCATGTGGTTATCCCGGCCAGGCTTGCTGCGGTTGCGTGCGAACCAGTCCAGCGGACTATTTTGTACAAAACAGCCTTCAACCTCAGTGGGCAGCGGTTCACTAAAGCCTAGGGCGATTGCCCAAGTGGGCTCCATGGCCACGCTGGCTGCGGCGCTGGCTAACTTGGGTGCAGCAGCCAGCAGTGCGGTGGCTTGCGGTGCTGGGGTGGCGACTATCACGTGGGTAAACGGGCCGTGGCTATTGCCGGCGGCGTCGAGCAGGCTCCAGTATTGTTCGCCGCGAAACACCTCGGTGATATGGCAGGAAAACTGCACCGGCATGTTGGTCAGCAGTGCGCGGCTGATGGCGCTCATGCGTGGGGTGCCAACCCAGCGCTCTTGCTCGTCTGGGGAGAAGCTAAGTTGGCCGTTACGACAGTGATAAAGGTTGGGCATCCAGCGTTCGACTAAGCCAAGTGCTTTCCATTGCTTTACGGCCTCGACAAAGTCGCGATCACGGGCGGTGAAGTACTGGGCGCCTAGGTCCAACGCACCGGCATCACTGCGTTTACTGGCCATGCGCCCACCGCTGCCTCGACTTTTATCGAATAACTGCACCGCGTGGCCGGCAGCGTGCAGGGAGCGGGCAGCGGCGATTCCGGAAATTCCGCTGCCGATGATAGCGATTGATGTATTCATAAAGTCCTCTGCTAGCTTTGCCCTTAGGCTATCCTTTGTGCGTAAGTTGTACAATAATAAAAAAATGTATAAGTTTGTACGGTGTTTACTGTCTGTTACTGGGTTCTATATAGACGCGTCTGGTTGTCGTGTAAGGCACCTTGAGCGTCATCAAGCAGGCAGTAAACCTGCTTATAGTTAAGTTCATGCGAGGAAGATGCCATGCACATATTACTCACCGGTGGTACCGGACTGATCGGCCGCAGTCTGTGTCGTTATTGGTTGGCGCAGGGTCATGACGTGGTCGTCTACAGTCGCCAGCCTGAACAGGTGCCGCGCCTGTGTGGCAGCTCTGTGCGGGGTATCGGCAAACTCGCCGATTACGGCGAGCAACCCTTGGATGCGGTGGTCAATCTAGCCGGTGCGCCGATTGCCGATCGGCCTTGGACGGGCAAGCGCAAAGCCCTGCTATTAGCCAGTCGTGTTGCATTAACCGCGCAGTTGGTTAGCTGGTTGGGCACGCGCGCCAACAAGCCACAGGTGTTGTTATCGGGCTCTGCGGTGGGCTGGTATGGTGATGGCGGTGAGCATCTGCTAAGCGAAGATTCCCCAGCCTTGGGCGACGATTTTGCCGCCCAGCTGTGCGCCGCTTGGGAGTTTGAAGCGCAACAAGCGCAAGCCTTGGGCATTCGCGTGGTGTTGCTGCGCACAGGCTTAGTGCTGGCCCGTGACGGTGGTTTTTTGGCGCGCTTGTTGCTGCCGTTTAAGTTTGGGCTAGGAGGGCGGTTGGGCAATGGTCGACAATGGATGCCGTGGATTCACTTGGCGGACCAAGTTGCGTTAATTGATTTTCTGTTACGCCAGTCCGATGCCAGTGGTGCCTTCAATGCCTGCGCGCCGCAGCCAGTACGCAATAGCGAGTTCACCCAAGCCCTGGGCCGCGTATTGCACCGGCCAACCTTGTTGCCGGTGCCGGCCTTTTTATTGCGTGGGCTGTTGGGTGAATTAGCCGGCTTGCTCCTCGGGGGGCAGCGCGCGTTGCCGAGTCGCTTAACTGCGGCCGGTTTTGTTTTTCAGTTTAATGATGTGGATAGCGCCTTGAACGATCTTCTTGGCTCTGAGGACGATGCATGACCGATCACGCTTTGCTGTTGGTAAATCTGGGTTCGCCGGCTTCAACTGAGGTTGCGGACGTGCGCAGTTATCTAAATGAATTTTTAATGGACCCTTATGTGATCGACCTGCCATGGCCGGTGCGGCGCTTGTTGGTGTCGCTGATTTTGTGGAAGCGTCCGGCGGCCTCGGCCCATGCTTACGCCTCCATTTGGTGGCCAGAAGGCTCGCCGCTGGTGGAAATCAGCCGGCGTCTGCAAACCTTGATGAAGGGGCAGTGGCAGCAGGGGCCAGTGGAATTGGCCATGCGCTACGGCGAGCCGTCGATCAGTACGGTGTTACAGCGTTTGGCTGCCCAAGGTATTCGCCAGGTGACCCTAGCGCCGCTGTATCCGCAGTTTGCTGACAGCACAGTAACCACTGTGATTGAGGAGGCTAAGCGGGTCGTGGCTGAGCAGAAAATGGATATGCGCTTTGCCATTGTGCCGCCATTTTATCAGCAGCCCGAATACATCGAGGCCTTGGCCGAGAGTGCCCGTGCCCATCTGGCCCAGGGCTTTGATCACTTACTGTTAAGTTTTCATGGCTTGCCCGAGCGGCATTTGCATAAGCTGGACCCCAGTGGCGGCGACTGTTTAAAGGGTCCGGATTGCTGTCGTACTGCCTCGCCGGCGGTGTTGGCCACCTGTTACCGCGCCCAATGCGTGCGCAGCGCCGAATTGTTGGCGGCCAAGCTAGGGCTTAAACCTGAGCAGTGGTCGCTGTCTTTTCAGTCGCGTTTAGGTCGGGCCAAGTGGATCGAACCCTACACCGAGGCCCGCCTCACCGAGTTAGGCGGGCAGGGGGTGAAGAAACTCTTGGTTATGTGCCCGGCGTTTGTTGCCGACTGCATCGAAACCTTGGAGGAGATCGGCATTCGCGGCCGTGAGCAGTTTCAGGCCGCCGGTGGCGGTGACTTGCTGCTGGTGCCCTGCTTAAACGAGCAACCGAGCTGGGGCGTGGCGTTGAACACGCTCTGTGAACGCGCACCGCAAAGCCTGTGACTGGCGAGTCATTCGCGCAAGGGCCGCTGCTGCATTCGCTGCATGGATAAGACCCTCACGACGCTATAAGTGCGGTGCAGGCTAAGGCTAAGCTGCGGGCACTTTCAATCGTCGGGCGCCGCGCAAACGGTGCCGGGAGTGTGTGCATGCATAACAATAAGAGTGACTATCCATCTAGTTTTCGCGCCTGGGGCACGGTCAGTATCCTGATGCTGGCCTATGTGCTGTCCTTTATCGATCGGCAGATTCTCAACTTGCTGGTGGGGCCGATTCGCCGTGATCTGCTGATCAGTGACACCCAGATGAGCCTGCTGATGGGGCTGTCTTTCGCGTTGTTCTACACCATCTGTGGTATTCCCCTGGGGCGGCTGGCCGACACTAAAAGTCGGCGCGGGCTAATCGCCATCGGCGTGCTGTTTTGGAGCGTGATGACCGCCGCCTGTGGCATGGCCCGTCTGTATTGGCAGTTCTTGCTCTGCCGGATCGGCGTCGGTGTCGGTGAGGCGGCGCTGTCGCCGGCGGCCTATTCGCTGATTGCTGACAGCTTCCCGGCCGAGCGTCGCGCCACCGCCATCAGCGTTTATTCGATGGGCGTCTATCTCGGTTCTGGCCTGGCGTTTTTGCTCGGTGGCCTGGTGATCAAATTCGCCTCGGCCCAGGGCGATGTGTTGTTGCCGGTGCTCGGTGAAGTGCGGCCCTGGCAGTTGATCTTCTTACTGCTCGGCGCGGCCGGGGTGCTCTTTACCCTGTTGATGCTGGCGGTGCGTGAGCCGGCGCGGCGCGGTGTTGGCGCCGGGGTGGCAGTGCCGCTGGCCGATGTGGGGCGGTATATCCGCGCCAATCGCCGTACCGTGCTTTGTCATAACTTCGGTTTTGCCGGCTTGGCATTCGCCGGTTACGGCAGTGCGGCATGGATTCCGACCTTCTTTATTCGCACCTACGGTTGGGATGCCGGCCATGTCGGGGTGGTCTACGGCAGCATTGTGGCGGTGTTTGGTTGCCTGGGGATTGTCTTTGGCGGGCGCCTGGCGGACTGGATGGCCAAGCGCGGGCGCACTGACGCCAATATGCGCGTCGGTCTGTATGCGGCCTTGGGTGCGCTGCCTTGCGTGATGGCTTTCCCGCTGATGGGCAGTGCCAATCTGGCTGCCGTGCTGATGGCGCCGACGGTGTTCTGCCTGAGCATGCCATTCGGTGTGGCTCCGGCGGCGATTCAGGACATCATGCCCAATTCCATGCGCGGTCAGGCGTCGGCGATTTACCTGTTTGTCATCACCTTGATCGGCCTGGGCATTGGCCCGACTGCGGTGGCCTTGGTGACCGATTATGCTTTTGCCGACGACCAGGCCCTGCGTTACTCGCTGTTGATCGTCAGCAGCCTGGCGGTATTGAGCTCGATTTACCTGCTGAACAAAGGTTTGCAGCCTTACCGTGAAAGCGT
>JBBKVZ010000232.1:0-5812 GCA_037968715.1 Pseudomonas sp. | reverse complement strand
GGTCAGTCGCTGAGAAAGACGAACGGGGATAAAGGCCATGGGTTACTCCAGAGATAATTCTTGTTATTGCAGCAGGCTATCGGCGGCTAAGCACAAGTCCTGAATAGACCTTAGTCATTCATGAGTTGTGTGCTCTAGATGCGTCGCGTTAGTTGGTCGGCGCAGCTAGGACTCAGCCGCTTGGCTTTTCAGCAGTTCTACCAGTATCTGGGTGGCAGGGCCTAGGGTTTTGTCGTTGTTTGCATACAGAGAAAACTGCGGGTGGCGATTGCCACCTTGTTGCAGAGGCAGTTCTTTGAGTAGGCCTGCGACCAGTTCGCGCTCGATCAGGTGGCGGGGCAGCCAGGCGAACCCCAAGCCATTACTGACAAAGGTCGCGGCGGTGGGCAAGCTGCCGACCGTCCAGCGTTGCTCGGCGCCCAGCCAGCCTACGTCACGTGGCCGGGTGCGTCCGGAGTCGCGAATCACCACCTGCAGATGGCTTTCCAGATCGCTGGCAGTGAGCATCCGCTGCAACTGTTGCAGCGGATGCTGCGGATGGCTGACAGCGATGAATTCGACACTGCACAACTCTGTGCCCAGATAACCGGCAATCGTCAGGCCGGTAATGGCTAAATCGGTGGCCCCCTCCAGGAGCACTTCCTCAACGCCAGACAACACCTCCTCGCGTAAGCGCACCCGGCACCCGCGGCTCTGCGGCATAAAGGCGCTGAGGGCTTTAACCAGGAGCGCGGTGGGATAGGCGGCATCTACCACCAGACGCACTTCAGCTTCCCAGCCTTGCTCCATTTGTTGGGCTAACTCTTCCAGTTGGCTGGCTTGTTTGACCAGTTGCCGCGAACGGCGCAGCAGCATATTGCCGGCTTCGGTGAGTACCGCTTTACGGCCTTCGATGCGCAGCAGAGGCACGCCTAGCTGTTCTTGCATGCGGCTCACGGTGTAACTGATCGACGACTGTGAGCGATGTAAAGCTTCGGCTGCTTGGGCAAAGCCGCCATGGTCGACCACCGCTTGCAGGGTTCGCCATTGTTCAAGGCTGACGCGGGGCGCTTTCATGCTCGCTCCTGATGGACATTACGTTACTGGAGGGTCTGCGTGAGCCTAATTAGGCTTGGCTTATAAATCAATTAATTCGATTGTTATAAGCATTTATTTGCACTTTTTAATCGATTGGTTCGACTGTAATCTCGCTCACATCAACACCTAACAACCCCAATATTTTCTCTTCGAGGTGCTTAGCATGTCCCAGGTTCTGGTTATTGAAAGCAGTGCACGTCAACAGGGTTCGGTGTCGCGTCAGCTCACCGAACAATTTATCGCTCAGTGGCAAGCAGCCCATGCGGATGACCAAGTGACGGTACGTGACTTGGCCCTGCAGCCGGTGCCGCACTTAGATAGCAACTTATTGGGCGGTTGGATGACCCCTTTCGATCAGCAGAGCGAGACGGAAAAAGCCGCATTGCAGCGCTCCAATATGCTGACCGACGAATTGCTGGCTGCCGATGTGTTGGTGCTGGCGGCGCCGATGTACAACTTTGCCATCCCCAGCACGTTAAAGGCCTGGCTCGACCATGTGCTACGTGCCGGGCTGACCTTCAAATACACCGCTACCGGGCCACAAGGCCTGCTCACTGGCAAGCGTGCGTTTGTGCTGACTGCGCGCGGTGGTATCTACGCTGGTACCGGTCTGGACCATCAAGAACCTTACTTGCGCCAGGCGCTGGGCTTTATTGGCATCCATGACGTGAGCTTTATTCATGCCGAGGGACTGAGCATGGGCGGTGAGGTTGCCGAGCAAGGTTTGGCACAAGCTCAGGCCCTGTTGCTGCAAGCCGTTTAAACGCAGGGTTTTGCCTGAGCTGTTTGGCCTGACTCCGGCGCTGCTGGCACCGACTGATCTCGACTGGTTGTTGTGATATCTCCCCGTTGTACCTGAGCCTGAACAGATTTCTGTTCAGGCTTTTTTATGCGGCCTGTCTGACTGTTTCCCAGAACCTGTCTAACAGGTTAAGGTCGCCGCCTTGTGCGAGCATGCTGCTGCGCGCGAAGGGTTTGTGCGTTGTTGCGAGGAGGCCAGAGTGAATTTGTCAGGACGCGGGGTCAGCATGTCGCTGATTGCTTCGCTGTTGTTTGTGCTAATTCCAGGCTACGTGCGCGAGTTGGCCCCGCTCGATGGTGTGCAAGTGTTTGCGCAGCGGGTGCTGTGGTCGATCCCGGCAGTGCTGCTGATGGTGTTGCTCACTCAGCAATGGTCGGTGCTGGTGGTGGCATTGCGCCGCCTGCGCCATGAGCCAAAGTTGCTCGCTGCGCTGCCGTTGGCCGCCTTGTTGATGGGTGCGCAGTGGGCGTTGTTTGTTTGGGCGCCGCTGGCTGGGCGGATGCTGGAGGTGTCGCTGGGCTATTTCCTGCTGCCTTTAGCCATGGTCTTGGTCGGCCGGCTGTTTTATGGCGAGCGCTTACGGCCCTTGCAGCGCTTGGCGGTGATGTTTGCTTTGCTCGGGGTGGTGCATGAGCTGTGGCTGACCAGTGCGTTTTCGTGGGTGACGTTGGTGGCCGCGCTGGGTTATCCGCCATATTTTATGCTGCGCCGCTGGATGCGTTTGGATGCGCTGTCTGGGTTCGTGCTAGAAATGCTGGTACTGGCGCCGCTGGCCGTCTGGTTAATTATTAGCGCAGGCTTGCCAGATGCTTTTGTGCAGTCACCGCAGTTGTGGTGGTTACTGCCGGGTTTGGGGTTACTCAGCGCGCTGGCATTTGCGGCAATGATGACCTCCAGCCGGCTGCTGCCAATGGGGCTGTTCGGGATTCTCAGTTATGTCGAACCGGTGTTGCTGTTTGGCGTTTCGGTGCTGCTATTGGGCGAGCACTTTGCCCCGGCGCAGCTGTGGACCTATCTGCCCATTTGGTTGGCGGTACTGCTAATCGGCTGGGACAGCGTACGCCTTCTGCGCAAACAGGCCCGGCCATGAAGCTGCGCAGGCGGCACGCTGCGTCTGCCGCCTGAGCTTCGCTGTTTAGCGCAAAACGTCGCGCATGATTTCGCGCACTATGCCGGTGGTGATGTTGATGAGTGCCGCGTCACTGCCCACTTGCCGCCATTCGTAGCCGGGATAGTTAGGCAGCTGCCGAGCAAAATCGGGGTTCATTTTTTTCGCGATGCCGGGTGGTAAGGGTTTGCCGCGGGCCAGGTTTTTGCGGATGCCCGGTGGCAGGCTGTCGATCTGGCCGTAGTGGCCACTGTTATCAGCAAAAATCCGCAGAATGCGCTCGACATCATTGTCGTAGTGTTGCTGAAAGTACTCATCATCGTTTTTCTGGCTATAGCTGGCATTGTCACTGTGGGTGTTTTTCTGTGCTTTGGCATTGCTGTTTTGACTGCTGCTGTTTTTGTTGCTGTGACCGTTATCTTGATTACCTTTGCCGTTGCCTGGGTCGGCCTGCAGTAAATTGCTGCTTAATGCCAAGGCTAAGCTGGCGACACCGAGCAATATCGGGTGGTTTTTGCGCATGAACGTGACTCCTTTGGCTGGCGGGTAATGCATACAGTTAGAGCATGAGTATGCAGTTTAGTGCCTTATCACCGCGCTGCTTAGGTAGAAATTCCCGGCCTTAAAGCAGCATCCGGGTTATCCTATGCAGTTGATTATGTGATTTTTTCGAGGTGTACCCGTGTTTGCCCAATTCGCCCTGCATGAACGTCTGCTGAAAGCCGTGGCCGAGCTTAACTTTGTCCAGCCAACCCCGGTGCAAGCAGCGGCCATTCCAGCGGCGCTGGAAGGGCGCGACCTGCGAGTAACGGCGAAAACCGGTAGCGGCAAGACCGCCGCTTTCGTCCTGCCGCTGTTGAATAAGCTGATGGGCCCGTCGATGCAGCGCGTGACCATTCGCGCGCTGATTTTGCTACCGACCCGCGAGTTGGCCCAGCAAACTCTGAAAGAAGTTGAGCGTTTTTCGCAGTTCACCTTTATTAAGTCCGGGATGATTACCGGTGGTGAAGACTTCAAAATGCAAGCGGCCATGCTGCGCAAGGTGCCGGATATTCTCATCGGCACCCCAGGGCGAATGCTTGAGCAGCTGAATGCTGGCAACCTCAAGCTTAATGATGTTGAAGTGCTGATCCTCGACGAAGCCGATCGCATGCTCGACATGGGCTTTGCCGAAGACGTGCAACGCTTGGCCGGCGAGTGCTGCAACCGTCAGCAAACCATGCTGTTCTCGGCCACCACTGGCGGCGCCGGCCTGCGCGATATGGTCGGCACTGTGTTGCGCGACCCGCTGCACTTGCAGCTCAATAGCGTTAGCCAGTTGAACGAAGGCACCCGTCAGCAAATCATCACCACCGACCACAACCACCACAAAGAGCGTGTGGTGAACTGGCTGTTGGCCAATGAGACCTATGAAAAGGCGATCATCTTCACCAACACCAAGGTGCAGGCTGATCGCCTGTACGGCAAGTTGGTGGCGGCCGATTACAAAGTGTTCGTGCTGCACGGTGACAAAGATCAGAAAGACCGCAAGTTGGCCATCGACCGCATGAAGCAGGGCGGCGCGAAGATTCTGGTGGCCACCGATGTGGCGGCTCGTGGCCTGGATGTGGACGGCCTGGATCTGGTGATCAACTTCGATATGCCGCGCAGTGGCGACGATTACGTGCACCGTATCGGTCGTACTGGCCGCGCTGGCAATGAAGGTCTGGCCATCTCGCTGATCTGCCACAGCGACTGGAGCCTGATGTCGAGCATTGAACGCTATCTGAAACAGCGTTTCGAGCGCCGTAACATCAAAGATGTGAAGGGCATTTACCAAGGGCCGAAGAACCTTAAGGCCTCAGGTAAAGCGGTGGGCGTGAAGAAGAAAAAGACCCCAGCCGAGAAGAAAGCCTCCGCGAAAAAAGCCAGCGCCAAACCGAACAAGCGTAAGTCGATCAATCGCCCGCAACCGGATGCGCAAGTGTTGGTTAGCCATGACGGTCTAGCACCGCTCAAGCGCAGAAAGCCGGCGGCTGAAACCGAAGCGTAAATTTGCTTAAAGCCCTCGCTGTCACTGCGGCGCGCGCCTGTCGATTTGTCAGACGCGCGCCGCAGTCCTTTTAGGTTGCCGCTGGCGGTACTCCAGCTTGCAGTTTTGGCGGTTTGCAGGCGGTTAATAGCATGCGTTTTTGGCCGATTTGTTCGCCCGGATAATGCGTTTATTCCGCTGCCAGAGTTGAAAGTGAGCGGGCTAATGGCGCTGTAAACGCCTTGTAGATTGTTGCCATTCTTGGCTGCTAGGTGCTTTGTTACGTTAAGGTGTCCGGCTGCTGCCTTACGTTTCTGCAGCAATTACCGGAGTAACCTAGATGAAATTTGCACAAAAAATGCTGGCCGCTGTCTTGTGTTTGGGCCTTAGCGCTCAGGCCATGGCTGCCGAGTTGAGCCATTGGCCTGAGCCTGCGGCTAAGCAATTGCAAAGCATGATTAAAGCGAATGCCAACCAAGGTAACTACGCCGTATTTGATATGGATAACACCAGTTATCGCTACGACCTTGAAGAGTCCTTGCTGCCATTTCTGGAGATGCAGGGTGTGCTGACCCGCGAGACGCTAGACCCCTCGCTGAAGTTAATGCCGTTTAAGGACGTCAATGGCAACAAAGAAAGCCTCAACAGTTACTACTACCGCCTCTGTGAAATCGACGACATGGTTTGCTACCCCTGGGTGGCGCAAGTGTTCTCAGGTTTTACCCTGGCTGAGCTAAAAGCTCATGTAGACGCACTGATGGCCTACGGCAAGCCGGTGCCAAGTACTTACTACGAAGGCGATGTGGTGAAAACG
>JBBKVZ010000231.1:0-2619 GCA_037968715.1 Pseudomonas sp. | reverse complement strand
GTGGTGCTCTATGACCAGCCCTATGCAGGTCAATCCAAACCGCACAACCATCACCAGCAGCCACTGAGCAAAGAAGATGAAGCAGCCATTTTGCTTGAGCTGATTGAACGGTTCGACGCTGATCTGCTGCTGTCGTTTTCCTGGGGTGGAGCCTGCGCCCTACTCGCCCTCGCCCAGCAGCCCGCACGTATCGAGAAAGCCGTTATCAGCTCATTCACCCCGCGCCTGAATGAGCCGATGCTCGACTATCTAGAGCAAGGCCGTCGCTACCTGCACAACCTAGAGCGCGAGAAAATCGCACTGCTAGTCAACAACACCCTGGGCAAGTACCTGCCATCGTTGTTCAAACGCCACAATCAACGGCATATCAGCGGCCTTGCGGAGCACGAATACCGCCAGTTGCACGCGCATATCGACTTACTCCTCAGCCAGCCAGACAACTGCGACAACCGCTACCTTGGCCGTATCGAAATCCCCCTATTGTTTGTTAACGGCGAGCACGATGAGTACACCAGCCCGGTTGATGCGCAACTATTTGCCGAGCATGTACCGGACTGCCACTTCAGCACGCTAAGCAACACCGGACACTTCCTCGACATGGAGCACAAGAACGCTTGGCTGCAAGCCCAGCACGCCTTGCTGGGCTTCCTGCAGAGCGCACCAACAGGCCGGCAACGCGCTCGACCAAGAGCCCATGCATTCAGTTCGATAGCGATTTAACCGGGCAGCACCAGCTCAACGCTGGCGCAACACAGCGCATCGGTTGCCGTCAGCTTGACGCACCCAACGTAGCCGTCGGCGGGCCAAACATCAGGTCAAAGCCCCACTGAAAGAAAAACGCATAGAACAAAAAGAACAGCAGCAAAGAAATATCACTGAGGATTGCCTGCCACCAACTGATGCCTAGGCCGAAGGCCAGCAGCGGTACGCTAAACAGCAGCAAGCCTAATTCAAACCCCAACGCATGCAACACGCGCCGCTTAAACGTGCGCCGGGGCCGCAGCTGGCGTGCCTCCCAGCCTTCAAACAGGCTGTTGAACAACAGGCTCCAACTCATCGCCAACAACGAAACGGCCAACGCCACCGCACCTGAGACCAGCAGACCACGGCCAAACACCCACGCCGCCAACGGCACGATAAACAGCAAAGCCAGCGCCTCATAACTAATGGCCTGGACTATTTTGCGTTGCTTGCCTTGCATGTTACGGCTCCCATCTATTGCCAAGATGCCAACAGCGTATATCTACTATGTTGAAACTATTAGTTAGCTTACTTCAGGAAAGTTGATAGATGAGCTTAACCAAAGACGCCATTCAGGTTTTTCTTGCGGTACTCGACCAAGGCTCGTTCTCCGCTGCGGCGCGCAGCATTGACCGCGTGCCCTCGGCAGTCAGCATGACCATCGCCAACCTAGAGGCCGACCTCAATCTTGAGTTGTTTGATCGGCGCGGCCGGGAGCCGCAACCCACCCCAGCAGCCATGGCGCTGCAAGCTAAAGCACGCTTTATGCTGCAACAGTTCGTGCTCTGGGAGGCGCAAGCACAGGCCTTATCCAAGGGTTTGGAGAGTCGCTTGAGCCTAGCCATCGCCCCAGAGCTACTGGCTTCGGACTGGGCCGCACCACTGGGCGAATTGGCCCAACGCTATCCTTCGCTGGAAGTAGAGGTATTGGCCGCGCCGGAAACCGATGCCATCCGCCTGCTCCACGACGGCCGGGTGCAACTTGCGGTGGTGTTTGAAAGCACTCAGTTTGACGGCCGCGAATGCTGCCAGGAGATGAGCAAAGAGAATATGTTGGCGGTGATCGCCCCCAACCATCCGGCCCTTGCCAGCGGCCGGCGACTGAGCACTGAAGAGCTCGCCGAATACCGGCAAATCGTGGTCGCCAGCCGCGAGCCCGACGCCCGCCAGCCGCGTTTCTTGCAGGCCCATCACCACTGGCGCACCGACAATCACACCGCCGCGCTAAGCATGTTGCAAGCGGGCTTGGGCTGGGGCTTTCTGCCGGAGTCGCTGGTCAAGTCACAGCTTAACGCCGGCACGTTGGTGGAGTTGAGATTGGACAACATCTCCAGTTTCTCGGCGCTGTGGGTCGACGTCGTTTGGTCCAATAGCAAACCCTTGGGCCTGGGCGCGCAGTATTTTATTCAACTCATCCGCAGCAAGCAGCCAAGCCGAGCTCGGCATTAACCGAGCCTGCAGATGCACAGTCTGAATTCGTTTATCGGCAAATCACCGCTGCACAACCCACTTGGTGCAGCGTGGCAAACCACCTACGCAGAAGTGTTACCCGGTAACAAATACATAAAAACCGCACCAAAGCAGCGCATATATTAAAAGTGAACACTAGATAGCGCTAAAAACGCCATAAAATGTAGCAAATATTTAACAGGCGGCGCATTTTATGGCACCGCAAGCTGGTACGATAGGTAACACAGCAGGAACTGATCGCTGCCAAATTATTTACCCCCAGTCACCGGACTAATCCAGTGACAACCAGTAGAGCAATGGACTAAAAATGAAACTCTTCGGCTTCTTCGCCTTTTTCGGCCTCTCCTTCACCGCACAAGTGTCTGAAAATGACCTTAAGCGACGTGACTGATCGAGCACGCCAAGAAC
>JBBKVZ010000230.1:0-8836 GCA_037968715.1 Pseudomonas sp. | reverse complement strand
TCGGGCGAGGCACACGGCTTCTTCTATCCAGCGATGACCGGTGATGCGAAACCGCCTCTGGTGGTGTTCATCCACGGCGGCCCGACATCGGCCTGTTACCCCATGCTCGATCCGCGTATCCAGTATTGGGCGCAACGCGGCTTCGCCGTGGCCGACCTCAACTACCGCGGCAGCAGTGGCTATGGCCGGGCTTATCGACAAGCACTGCATTTGAGCTGGGGTGAAGTGGACGTGGAGGACGCCTGCGCCGTCGTCGCTCACCTTGCCGAACGCGGGCTGATCGACGGCAACAAGGCGTTTATTCGCGGTGGCAGTGCCGGTGGTTACACCACCCTTTGCGCCTTGGCCTTCCACAACGTCTTTCGCGCAGGCGCCAGCCTGTATGGCGTCAGTGATCCTGTGGCGCTGGGCCGGACGACTCACAAATTCGAAGGCGATTATCTGGATTGGCTGATCGGTGATCCGGTGCGGGATGCCGAACGCTACGCCGCCCGAACGCCGTTGCTGCACGCGAGCAACATCAGTAAACCGGTGATTTTCTTTCAGGGTGAACGGGACGCCGTAGTGGTGCCGCAACAGACTCGCGACATGGTCACGGCGTTGCAGGACAACGGCATTCTGGTCGAAGCGCACTACTACGCCGACGAACGCCATGGCTTTCGCAAGGCCGGCAATCAGGCCCATGCGCTGGAGCAGGAGTGGTTGTTTTATCGAAGGGTGATGGCGTTGGTGGACTGAGATTGCAGGTTCCATTCGCGGGCAGGCTTGCCCGCGAATGCAATCTATCTGACGCCGCGAAACTCAGCGCTTGGCGATGATGTACACCGCGTGCACGATTCCGGGGATGTAACCGCACAGCGTCAGCAGAATATTCAGCCAGAACGCCCCGGCGAAACCGACTTGCAAAAACACGCCCAGTGGCGGCAAGAGAATGGCGATGATGATGCGAATAAAGTCCATGGGGTCAGCTCCTGATTGAAGTTGGCTCGCATGAGCCACACAGCTAATCGACCTTTGCCGTTCGTCAGGGTTCAGTTCTGTGACTTGCGAGCACCCAACCATCGCGGTGAATTTCGCAGACAAAAAAACGCCCCACGCCAAAAGAGTCAGGCATGGGGCGATGCGTTATACCGCGAGACGGTTCGGGAATTCGTGTAGAGCGGGTTTGATCAGACGGCAATCCCGTTGCGGCACTGCAATTGCGCAGTGCGCACGCGGGAGAAGGCACGGGCCAGGCGCAGGAGCATTTCGTCGATGTTGGCTTTGCTGACGGTCAAGGCCGGGGTAAAGCGTAGGCAATCGGGCTGCGCAGCGTTGAGCAGCAAGCCTTCGTACAACGCTGCTTTGACGACGGCGTCAGCCGATTCGTCGGACAAGGTAAGCCCCCAGAACAGACCTTGCCCGCGCAACTCGCCGTGACCATAGCGATGGGATAAACGCTGCAAACCTTCACGCAGGTGCTGACCGATTTTCCCGACATGATCGAGAAACCCCTTGTCCTGCACGCTGTCGAGCACCGCTAGACCGGCCGCCGTCATCAGCGCATTGCCATGATGAGTACCCGTCACTTCGCCGACCTCGAAACAGCAGGCTTTGCCCCGCGCCAACAACGCTGCCAATGGCACGCCACCGCCCAGCCCTTTACCGAGAACGACGATATCTGCCCGCACGCCGTAGGATTGTTCGGCAAGCAACGTGCCGCAACGACCGATACCGGTTTGCACTTCGTCGAAGATCAGCAGAATGCCCAGTTCCCGACACAGGCGCTCGACGCCTTTGAGGTAATGCTCGGTGGCCGGTATCACTCCGGCTTCGCTCTGGATCGGTTCGAGCATGATCGCCACGGTCTGGGCGTCGACGGCCGCATGCAAGGCCGGAAGGTCATTGAACGGCACGTGACTGAAGCCCGGAAGCAGCGGCT
This sequence comes from Pseudomonas sp., assembly GCA_037968715.1. Taxonomy (GTDB): domain Bacteria; phylum Pseudomonadota; class Gammaproteobacteria; order Pseudomonadales; family Pseudomonadaceae; genus Aquipseudomonas. The sequence goes on along the minus strand of JBBKVZ010000230.1, from coordinate 6,915 downwards.
CAAATCGGTTAGCCATATTCGAACAGTCCGACGCCGAAATCGTCCCCAGACTACGACCATGACAGCCGTTGTTGGCAACGATAATCCGCGAAGCCCCACCGCGATGCCGTTGGCCCCATTTGCGCGCCAGTTTGATCGCCGCTTCACAGGCTTCGCTGCCACTGTTGAGCAGATACGCCTGATCACTGCCAGTGCTGGAACACAAGCGCTCAGCAAGATTGAGCAGGCCGCGGTTATGCAGGCCGAAACCGGGATTGATCAGCGACTGAGCTTGCATCGCCATGGCGTTGACCAGTACCGAAGGGCTGTGTCCGAGGCTATTGGCCCCACCACCCTGTGAGAAATCCAGATACGCGCGGTCATCGCTGTCCTACAACCATGAGCCCTGGCCGCGCACGAATATTTGTTTCGGTCGCTCGACACTGGGCATCGGACACTCGCTGGAAAGATTGTCGCCTTTGGACGGCAAGAAGGTGCCCACCGTCAGGTCATCAAGACTCGGAGGATTGCGCCGCAAGCTGAACAAGTTCATCTGATCAAACCTCGTGCGAGGTTTTTTGCCTTACCTATGTAAACACCATCGAAGCAAACGGTATTCATCGCGCTCTGTGGCCCTGTAAGCCTTGTGAATGCGGTTAGACTAGGCCCTGCCACGGCTTTGAACCATTTCGATTTCCCAGCATTTTCGATAAGCACACCTTATGGATTTCAAGCAACTGCGTTATTTCGTCGCGGTCTACGAAGAAGGTCATGTGGGCCGGGCTGCCGAGCGGCTTTCAATCTCGCAACCGGCCCTGTCCCAGCAGATCCGCCACCTCGAACAAAACCTCGATGTGAGCCTGTTCGAACGCAGCAGCAAACGTCTGCTGCCAACGCTGGCTGCTCATACGCTGTACAACCATGCCCTGCCCTTGCTGGATGGATTGCAGCGGGCACGGGAAGCCTTGGGCAACTTCAAGGGCCGCCTCGTCAGCCAGGGCTACACGGCGTGATGCTGTACGAAGACGAGCTGAACCTGGTCATCCCGGCGGATCACCCGTTGCGGGAGTTCAAGAAAGTCTCGATGAGTCAGGCCGCCGATTTGCCGATGTTGCTGCTGGGTGAAGAGTTTCAAGTACGGCAGATCTGGCAGGCACATCTGGCCAATCTGGGACGACGTCCGCAGGTACAGGCAGAACTGAACAACATGGCGGGGATTCTCGACAGCCTGCCGCACACACGACTGGCGACAGTGCTGCCCGGACGTTCACAACAGGCACACGGCAACAAGGAACTGTTGTGGAAACCACTGAGCGAACCGAGGGTGCCGCTGAAAGTCGGATTGGTGTGTCGGGATGTGCAGCGACAACAGGCCTCGCTGGCCTTATTGCGTACGTTGCTGGAAGAAGTGATGAATAGCTCGCAGGGGCGTTTGAGCCGCCCGGCGACACTGGATGAAATGAGCTGAGCACTTTTCTGCAGACGAAAGAAAACCCCGCCGAAGCGGGGCTTTGCAGACTGTTTCCCTGACATCCTTTTCACTCCGCCATCCTGGCAGACTCCTACGTGTCCGTGTTGTTGCTTTGCGCTTCCTGCGCGACGTCCATGTGAAGTAGATTAACTGTGGATCCAATCTGCATCTATGGGAAAAGAGCAGCACGTCATGTAAGAGAATGCTTACATGGCGTTACATTGTCAGAACTGCCCCGCTTCCAGCAGGAATAGTGACTCGCTGCCGGCCGTCACCGACGCGCTCAATGAGTGAATACGCGGCAACAGACGTGCGAAATAGAACCGCGCGGTGCCCAATTTACTGGCATAGAAATCGTCCTGCGTTTCTTTGCCAAAAGCAGCCTTCGCCATCAGCGCCCACATGTACGCATACGCCACGTAACCGAATGCTTGCAGATACTCAACCGAGGCTGCGCCAATTTCATTCGGGTTGTTTTTCGCCCGGTCGAGCAGCCACGCGGTCAGTTCGTCGAGGGTGGTCACGGCATCGTTCAGCGGTTTGGTGAACTCAGCCAGATCAGCACTGGCAGTCGCGGTGAAATGACGAATTTCGTCGGCGAACAGGGTGTAGAACGCCCCGCCCGTGCCGACGATCTTGCGTCCTACCAGGTCAAGCGCCTGAATGCCGTTGGTGCCTTCGTAGATCTGGGTGATGCGCACGTCGCGCACCAATTGCTCCTGGCCCCACTCACGGATGTAACCGTGGCCGCCGAAAATCTGCTGGCCGTGAATGGTGGTTTCCAACCCGAGGTCGGTGAGGAACGCCTTGGCCACCGGGGTCAGCAAGGCCACCAAATCTTCCGCGCGTTTGCGGGTCGTGGCGTCTTCGCTGAACTTGGCGGTGTCCAGTTGCATGGCCACGTACGTCGAGAAGGCACGACCACCCTCGTTCGAGGCTTTCATGGTCAGCAACATGCGACGCACGTCCGGGTGGACGATGATCGGGTCAGCGGCTTTTTCCGGCGCTTTCGGGCCAGTCAGCGAACGCATTTGCAGGCGGTCGCGAGCGTATTGCAGGCCGCCCTGGAAACCGATTTCAGCATGCGCCAAACCTTGCAGAGCAGTACCCAGACGGGCCGTGTTCATAAAGGTGAACATGCAGTTCAGACCTTTGTTGGCTGGACCGATCAAGTAACCGGTGGCGCCATCAAAGTTCATCACACAGGTAGCGTTACCGTGGATACCCATTTTGTGCTCAAGCGAGCCACAAGAAACGGCGTTACGAGCGCCCGCAGTGCCGTCTTCGTTAGCCATGAACTTAGGCACGATAAACAGCGAAATACCTTTGGTGCCTTGTGGGGCATCCGGTAGGCGAGCCAGAACGATGTGGACGATGTTATCGGCCATGTCGTGTTCGCCAGCCGAGATAAAGATCTTGGTGCCGGAAACTTTGTACGAGCCGTCAGCCTGTGGCTCAGCCTTGGTGCGCAACATGCCCAAGTCGGTGCCGCAATGGGATTCGGTCAAGCACATAGTGCCGGTCCACTCGCCTGTAACCAGCTTGGTCAGGTAAGTGTGCTTCTGGTCCGAAGTACCGTGCTCGGCGATGGTATTCATCGCGCCGTGCGACAGACCTGGGTACATGCCCCACGACCAGTTAGCTTCGCCAACCAGTTCGCTCAGCACTAAGCCGAGGGATTCCGGCAAGCCTTGGCCGCCGTGATCAATAGCGTGCGACAGGCTTGGCCAGCCGCCTTCAACGTACTGTTGATAGGCTTCTTTAAAGCCAGTAGGGGCTTTAACGCCAGACTCGCTCCAGGTGCAACCTTCGATGTCGCCGGTGCGATTGAGCGGGGCAATCACTTGCTCACAAAACTTAGCGCCTTCCTCAAGGATGGCGTTGACCATGTCTGGGGTAGCGTCATGGCAAGCCGGCATACTTTGATAATGCGCTTCGTAGCCAAGCAACTCGTCACGAACGAAACGAATATCACGCAAGGGGGCCTTGTAATCAGGCATAGCGAATAACCTCTGCTGTAAATTGCGAATTAGGGTGACCGGCTTGCCAGTCGTTTGCGGGATCACTCCCTGCAGCCCGATAGACTACATGCGGGCTAGCAGTCAAACAGGCGTTTGAAACATACGTTTACGCCATGACCTTGTCAAGCATCGCCCACCAGCTGCGTTAAGCAACGACATCTAGCATCGATGCCGATTCTTGCAGATCACTTATGCGGCGATACACTTGCAGATTAGGCGCTAAAGCAGAGTTTTGCTGATCTGTTTTTAGCGGCTCATTCTCCGCGCTTCCCTGCTCGACCTGCTTACGCTCGGCGGCTTGCGCTTTTTGCTCGGCGTCCGCGCTGGCAGCCTCATCACGCTGCTGTGCAAGCAACTCGGTGCGCGCTTGCAGCCCCAAAATTTGCGCCTGGGCCGCTACTTGCAAGTCTTGACCAGAAGGTTGCGCCGGAGCCAGCGCCGCACGCTGCACCTGCTCCATTTTGCGCACCGTGGCCGCCGGATCGTTGGCGATCGCACTGACGTCGATACCGACCTCACCACCGACCGCGTAGCTATTGCCGTCCGGGCCGCGCTTGAAGCTGTAATTGGGTGCGCCGGCAAAACTGCCGCCAACCGCAGTATGCGCCTGCTCATGGGCGCGCACCTCACGGTCGCGTTTGCTTAACTGGCTAATTTGCTGCCGATCTAATTGCTCTTGTGCCGGTGTTGGCACGGGTCGACCGCGACTGTCGACCGCGGTCTCTGATTCTGATTGCGACTGCAAGCTGCTCGGCGGGTCTTTTTCGACCGATGCATCGACAACGCCTGTGCCTGCAGGCTCGCGCGTAGGCACCGGCGACAGACCACGAGGTACCTGCGAGAGCATTTGGCCTGAAGCACTGATATTCACTTAGTCCCTCCTCGCCTTAGCGGGAGGCCAACTGCAGTTTAGGCGCGCGTATCAAGTAAGGTGCCGAGCACATCATCGGCAGTCTTAATCACTTCCGCACCCGCCTGCACTTGGCTTTTACTAACCTGTAGCTCGACCAAACTACTGGCCAGATCGACCTGAGGTGGTTGTTCATTACGCGAGGTCGGTGCCGCCTGCGCGGCCGGTTTATTCAGATTAATGCTGGCGATGTCAGTGGAGGCTTGATTTGCCCGCGCCTGGCCACTCTGAATACTGCTTAGGCCTGAATTGAATGCACTGTTGGCAGAAATTTGCATGATGATGCCCCCGCCTAAATCACTTTGCGATTGAAAGTTACACTTCTGATTTAAGCCGAAATTGAGCAAAAAATATACAGGCAAAAGGCAATCACGCCCCGCCTGCTTATAACGGCAGTTGCAATGGATGCAGATCAAGACAGCGCGCAACGCTTGCCGCCGACACCTCGGCAAGCAAGGGAACACGCCCCAAACAGGGCGCCGATAAGCGCGCTTGGAGGCTAGCAATGTTCTCTTCCAGACGCGGCATGTGCGGTTCCAGCAAGTTGGCCACCCAACCTGCCACCCGCAGACCATCACGCTCAATGGCCGCCACCGTGAGCAGGGCATGATTGATACAGCCTAGGCGCACGGCCACCACCACAATCACCGGCAACTGCAACGCCACAGCCAGATCGGCCAAGGTGGACGAGTCGTTCAACGGCACACACCAACCACCGGCGCCTTCCACCAAAGTAAAGTCCGCCTGCTTGGCCAACACCGCCTGCACGGCGCTGGCTAGGCTGGCTACATCGAGACTGACGGCCGCCTCAACCGCCGCGATGTGCGGAGCGATGGCCGGCGCTAATGCCACGGGATTAACCTCGGCATAGGACAACGGCGCTGAGCATTCGGCAAGTAACGCCAGCGCATCACTGTTGCGTAAACCCGCCGCCGTCAGCTCGCAACCCGCCGCCACCGGTTTCACCGCCGCCGTGCTGAGGCCAGCCAAACGTGCGGCGCGTAACAAGCCGGCGGCCACCGTGGTTTTACCCACGTCGGTGTCGGTACCAGTAATAAAAAAGGCTGCGGCCATCTCACGACTCCTTTTGCAATACGGCGTAAACCACTTGATAGGTGGCGGGCAAACCTTGCGGCTGACGAAAGGTTTCATAGGCTGCCAGCAGACTCCGCACCCGCTCCCGGCCCGTCAGTCCGCCCGGGCGACCGGGATTAAGGTTGTGCGCACCAAGGGCTTTCAGTTCACCGGTCAAACTACGTACATCTGGATAGTGCAAGACCTGCGGTTCTGTGTGCAGGCTGAGCACGCGCATGCCACTCGCCGCGCACAGACGCTGATAGTCGGCGAATTCTCGAAACTGATTAACATGCACCCAGCCATCCACGGCCTGCCAACTGGCGCGCAGCTCATGCAAGGTGCCCACGCACAAACTGCTAAAGGCCAGCACGCCACCGGGCTGCAAGACCCGTTCAGCCTCCACCAACACTTGGCTAAAGTCGGCGCACCACTGCAACGCTAAGCTGGAGAACAGCAAATCGCGACTGGCGCTACGCAACGGCAAACACTCGGCATCACCGGCGACAAAGTGCGCGGCACCACCCAGAGGCCGCGCATGCCGGAGCATGCCTTCGGCGATATCCACGGCAGCACCCTCAGCGCCAGCAAAGCGTTGCGCCAACGTGCGACTGAAATAGCCGGTGCCACAGCCCAAATCCAGCCAGGCATTGGCGGTGAAGCCTGCCGGCAAGCGGGTTAATAATTGATGGCCGATAGAGCGCTGCAAGCCGGCCACACTGTCGTAGCTGTCGGCGGCACGGGAAAAGGACGCGGCCACTTGCCGCTTGTCCGGCAGACCAGCCACCGCAGCGGCAATCAACTCAGTCATCACCCGCCTCACTCATAAAGGCGGCTAGCGCGGCGGCCACCTCATGCGGACGCTCCAGCACAAAGGCATGACTGGCGTGTTCGATGAGACCCACCTCGACATCCGGCACCAGCGCCAACAAGGCGGCAGCCGCGCTGGCCGGCAAGAACGCATCGCTGCCAGCAAACAAGTGCAACTGCGGACCGCTAAACGCCTGCAACGCCGCACGCGTATCCAGCGTGGCTAACAGCTGTAATTGCTGCAGCAGTTCGCCCGGCGAGCTGTGGGGTGCGCTGGTCAATAACAAGCGCCCTAGCGCGCGGGCATCTGCCGCGCCGTGGGCGCAGAGCAGGCCGAAGCGCTTCAATGTGGTGGCGGCATTCAACTCGCAGCCGGCCAAAAAAGCCCTGAAGGTTTCACTGGGCATGGCCTGCGGCCAGTCCGCGCGCGCAACAAAACAGGCATTGCTGGCTAAGGTCACCAACCCACAGCAACGCTCGGCGCGCCGTGCCGCCAACTCAGTGGCAAGCATGCCGCCCAGCGACCAGCCGCCCAGCCAAACCTCGTCCGGTAAATTGGCATCCAGCTCATCCAGCCACTCGGATAAATCGGCCGAATCCATTGTTGGCAGCGGCTCCACCTGCACCCGCAAATGTGCCTGGACACCTTG
>JBBKVZ010000229.1:0-7620 GCA_037968715.1 Pseudomonas sp. | reverse complement strand
TGCATCACAGGCAATACGGCCCGATACCAGCAGCCGTTAAGTTAGGACTGAATGCTCGACGCCGGATTGATCACACGGCCCAAGCCCAAGTTGCGCAAGGTCAGGTCCAGGGTGCTGTGAATCACGTGCGGATTATCGATACGCATCACTTGCGCCAATAGTTCGCGGGCCTTGCTCAGACTGATCTGCCGTAACAACCACTTAACCTTCGGCAAGTTGGTGGCGTTCATCGACAAACTGTCGAAACCCAAAGCCATCAATAACACCGCCGCCGAAGGGTCACCGGCCATTTCGCCGCAGATGCTTACCGGTTTGCCTTCAGCATGGGCGCCATCGACCACCAATTTCAGCGCGTGCAGTACCGCTGGATGCAGGAAGTCGTAAAGGTCCGCTACCCGTGGGTTGTTGCGGTCGACGGCCAATAGATATTGGGTCAAGTCGTTCGAGCCGACCGATAAGAAGTCCACCTGGCGCGCCAGTTCACGCACCTGATACACCGCTGCAGGCACTTCGATCATCACCCCGATCGGTGGCAAGGGAATGTCCACGCCCTCATCACGCACCTCACCCCAAGCGCGATGGATCAGGTGCAGGGCTTCTTCCAGCTCGTGGGTACCGGAAATCATCGGCAGCAAAATGCGCAGATTATTCAGCCCTTCGCTGGCTTTGAGCATGGCCCGCGTTTGCACCAAGAAAATTTCCGGGTGATCAAGGGTCACGCGAATGCCGCGCCAGCCCAGAAAAGGGTTTTCTTCTTTGATCGGAAAGTACGACAGGGCTTTATCGCCGCCAATATCCAAGCTGCGCATAGTCACCGGCAGTGGGTGAAAGGCCTGTAGCTGCTCGCGGTAAATTTTTAGCTGCTCTTTTTCACTGGGAAAGCGCTCGTTCATCATAAACGGCACTTCGGTGCGATACAGGCCAACACCTTCAGCGCCACGCTCTTGGGCGCGCGCCACGTCAGCCAGCAAGCCGGTATTCACCCACAGCGGCATGCGATGGCCATCGAGGGTTTCGCACGGCAAGCTGCGCAACGCCTCCAAGCCTTTAACCAGCTGGCGCTCTTCTTCGACCACGGCACTGTATTGCAGGCACAGCTCGGCAGACGGGTTAGTGAACACCTCGCCGTGATAACCATCGACCACCAGCTGAATGCCATCGATCTTTGAATATGGCAGATCGACCACACCCATAACCGTGGGAATACCCATGGCGCGGGCGAAAATTGCCACGTGCGAGTTGCCCGAGCCGAGCACCGAGACCAACCCAACCAGCTTGCCTTCCGGCACTTCGCCGAGCATTGCCGGAGTCAGCTCTTCACTGACCAGAATGGTGTTGTCGGGATACACGCGGGTTTCTTCGCGGGCCTCTTGCAAGTAGGCCAGCAAACGCCGGCCGAGGTCTTTTACGTCAGAGGCGCGCTCACGCAGGTAGGAGTCGTCCATCAAACCAAAGCGTTTAACGTGCTCATTCACCACTTGCCGCAATGCACCTTGTGCCCATTGCCCGGTGGCAATCACCCGCTCAATTTCGCCGGCCAAGGCGGCGTCTTCGAGCATCATCAGGTACACGTCAAACAGCGCCAGCTCTTCGGGGCGCAGCTGACTGGCCAGCTTGCTCGATAGGGTGCGCATATCGGCGCGCACGGCCTCTAGGGCCGTATGAAAGAGCGCCTGCTCAGCGGCGATATCGCTAACTTGTTTGTCTGGCACCACATCTAAATCAGCCGGAGGCAGGCGCACCAATGCGGTACCCACCGCCACCCCGGAGGAGCCCTGCACGCCGACAAAGCGCGCTTCCTGCACACCCTTGCCTTGCTTGCCCAGACCGCGAATCGACCCGGTGGCTTCAGCGTGGGCAATAACTCCGGCCAGCTGCGCACTCATGGTCACGAGGAAGGCTTCTTCACCCTCATCGAACTGGCGGTTTTCTTTTTGCTGGATCACCAGCACGCCCATCACCCGCCGATGGTGGATGATCGGCGAGCCGAGAAAGGAGGCGTAACGTTTCTCGCCAGTTTCGGCAAAGTAGCGATAACGCGGATGGTCTGCGGCGTTTTGCAGATTCAGCGGTTCTTCACGGGTGCCGACCAGGCCGACCAGACCTTCGTTGGCGGCCATGCTGACCTTACCAATCGAGCGTTTGTTGAGGCCGTCGGTGGCCATCAACACAAAGCGTTTGGTTTCCGGGTCAAGCAAGTAGACCGAGCACACATGGCTGCCCATGGCTTCTTTAACACGCTGGACAATGATCGTCAGCGCCGCATTGAGATCCGAGGCGGCATTAACTTCTTGGACGATCCGGCGCAGCGTACTGAGCATGCTCAAGCCTGTTCTCCGAGGTCAGTCGCGCGCCAACAAGCGTGGCGCTAATTCCTTAAGGGCGCGACGATAAACTTCGCGCTTAAATGTCACTACTTGATCGAGCGGATACCAATAGCTCACCCAACGCCAACCATCGAATTCTGGTTTTGGGGTCAAGTCCATGCGCACCCGCTCCTCGTTTGAGAGTAAGCGCAGCATGAACCACTTTTGTTTCTGGCCGATGCACAGCGGCTGGCTGTGCGTACGGATCAACCGCTGCGGTAGACGATAACGCAACCAGCCGCGGGTACAGGCGATAATTTTCACATCTTGCTGTTCGAGTCCAACTTCTTCATTTAATTCACGAAAAAGTGCTTCTTCGGGCGTTTCACCCTCATTAATTCCGCCCTGCGGGAACTGCCAGGCATCTTGATTCACTCGTCGAGCCCAAAGCACTTGACCCACATCGTTGGTCAAAATGATGCCGACGTTAGGTCGATAACCATCGCAATCAATCACGGCATTCAACCTTATAAATGCATATCTTGGCATTGTTCCATAAAGGCTGTGACCGCAGCAAACGCAGGAGCCCTAGAGCCCGCCACAGATGCAGCCTAGCGCTTGCAATGGCGAGTTATCCCGACATTTGCACAGGCCTCTGCGCGCGCCCAGCAACGGCGCAAAAATGGGCAGCACGGCTGAAAATGGTTATTCTGAGCGCCCATTTCAGCATTCAATACAAGGCGGCGTCTGTGCGTTTGGCTCTGTTCGACCTCGACAACACTCTTCTGGCTGGCGACAGCGATCACGCGTGGGGCGACTACTTGTGCGAGCGCGGAATTCTCGACAGCGTGGCCTACAAAGCGCGCAACGATGATTTTTACCAAGACTACTTGGCCGGCCGCTTAGACATCACTGCCTACCTGAACTTCAGTTTGGAGATTCTTGGCCGCAGCCAGATGGCGCAACTGCAACAGTGGCACGGTGAGTTTATGCGCGACTGCATCGAGCCGATCATTCTCGTCAAAGGTGAGGCGCTGCTGGCTGAGCACCGCGAGGCGGGCGACAAACTGTTGATTATCACCGCCACCAACCGCTTTGTGACCGGGCCAATTGCCGCCCGCTTAGGCGTTGATACCTTACTGGCTACCGAATGCGAAATGGCTGCAGGCCGTTACACCGGGCGCACCACCGACGTGCCTTGCTTTAAAGAGGGCAAAGTCACCCGCCTGAACCGCTGGCTTGGAGAAACCGGACTGTCATTGCAGGGCAGCAGCTTCTACAGCGACTCGATGAATGACTTGCCGCTGCTTGAGCAAGTCAGCCGGCCCGTAGCGGTAGACCCAGATCCACGCCTGCAAGCCGCAGCCGAACAACGCGGCTGGCCAGTCATTTCCCTGCGTTAGAGTGGTTTGGCGACCATTAACCAGAGCACGGCCACGAAAGCCATGACCACCGGCCAGCCGAAGGCGAAGCACAGCGCCATATAGCGTCTGGCCCGTTTCGGCAGCGGCGTGCCCTCGGCCAGTGCCTGCACTGCCATGTCACGGATGCGCAATTGCAGCCAAAACACCGGCAGCCAGCACAACCCCGCCAGCACATACAGGCCCATGCTGCACAGCAACCACCACTGATTCAACGGCCAGCCGGCCACGTAGGCCAAGAGCAAACCGATAATCGGCTGCAGTAACGCGCTGGTCAGAATAAACAGTCGATCCGCCATAACCACATGGCGAAAGGTCGCGGCGATCACGGCCAGTTCGCCACCACGCCAAGCCCGCAGGGCGAAATACGCCGAGCCCAAGCCAGTACCGAACAACACGCTGACAGAAAGAATGTGCAGGGTTTTCAGCAGTAAATACCAGCTCATCGGCCAGTAACTCCGCCACCACGCAGGCGCCGTTGCGCGCCGGACAACCGTTCGATCATGCCGGTTTAGCGCCCATCAGGCCGAAAATCGCCAGCAACACCAAGACCATCAATACTGCGTAGCCAGCAGCAAAGCGCAGCAAGCTCGCCGGCGCCGCAGTGCTACCAAGTGCCTGCCAAGCGGCCAAGCGACCGGCCAGCAGCAGCCCCAACACCATCAGCAACACATACAAGCCACTGCTAAGCAGCAACCACAACTGACTCAACGGTATGCCTGCGGTATTCACCAAATACCAACCGGTTACCGGCAAACTCAGCGCCAGCACGCCGAGCAACGGCAGGCTGATCATTCGGGTACGCCGCAGTTTGCGTTGCAGCACCGCCGCATCGCCACTGCGGGAGGCCTTCCAAAGCATCAATAGATGCACCAACAGCCCGATAAAAACCAAAATAGCCGGCAGGCTGTGGGCGATTTTTAGTAGCAGATAGTTATTCATAGTGCGGTTCCTGTTCTTTATTACGCGTTCGTAGGGCGGGCAGCCGCGCAGCGTTGCCCACCATGGGATTTAGCCAAGGAACAGCCGGTAAGCCTGATTCTGCGTTTCATCCCAATAGCGATAACCAATGGCATCCAGCGCTGCGGGGATCAAATGCCGCTCGCTTTCCGGCACCTGCAAGGCTGCCAACACCCGGCCATCAGCCGCGCCGTGGTTGCGGTAGTGAAACATCGAAATATTCCAGCGCCCGCCGAGCTTCAGCAAAAAGTTAAACAGCGCACCTGGCCGCTCCGGGAACTCAAAACGAAACACTACTTCATCCGGCACCGCTGCCGCATGACCGCCGACCATATGACGAATATGCAACTTGGCCAGTTCGTTGTCGGTTAAGTCCAGCACCGGGAAACCCTGCTCACGCAGACCAGCCACCAGCGCCGCACGCGGGTCGGTGTCTGGGTGAGTCTGCACGCCGACGAAGATGTGCGCCTCGCTGCTGGTATTGAAGCGGTAGTTAAATTCGGTGATCTGCCGCTTGCCCAGCGCTTCGCAAAAGGTCTTAAAGCTACCCGGCTGTTCGGGGATGGTCACCGCAATGATCGCTTCGCGTTTCTCGCCCAACTCGGCACGCTCGGCCACATGGCGCAGGCGGTCGAAGTTGACGTTGGCCCCCGAGTCGATGCCGACCAACACCTTGCCGGTGCAGCCTTCACGCTCGACGTATTTCTTAATCCCCGCCACGCTCAGGGCGCCGGCTGGCTCGGTGATCGAGCGGGTGTCGTCGTAGATATCTTTAATGGCCGCGCAGATCTCGTCGGTGCTGACGGTGATCACTTCGTCGACATAGTCTTTGCACACGTCAAAGGTATGTTTGCCAATTTGCGCCACCGCCACGCCATCGGCGAACAGCCCAACCTGACTCAGCACCACGCGCTCACCGGCAGCCATAGCCGCCTGCAGGCAATTGGAATCATCCGGTTCAACACCAATGATCTTGATGTCAGGGCGCAGGTATTTAACGTAGGCGGCAATGCCCGCAATCAAGCCGCCGCCACCGACCGGCACAAAAATCGCGTCCAGCTGCCCAGGCTGCTGACGGAGAATCTCCATCGCCACGGTGCCCTGGCCGGCAATGGTGTCCTTGTCATCGTAGGGGTGCACATAGACGTAGCCTTTTTCGTCCACCAGCTTCAGTGAAAAAGCCAGCGCCTCCGGAAAGCTGTCGCCGTGCAAGACCACCTTGCCGCCGCGCGAACGCACGCCATTAACTTTAATTTCCGGAGTGGTCTTGGGCATCACGATGGTGGCCTTCACCCCCAGATGTTTGGCGGCCAGCGCCAGCCCTTGGGCATGGTTACCGGCAGAGGCGGTGACCACACCACGCGCTAATTCTTCTGCCGAGAGTTGCGCCAGCTTGTTGTACGCGCCGCGAATTTTGAACGAGTACACCGGCTGCAAGTCTTCACGCTTGAGCAAAATCTGATTGCCGGTGCGCTCAGAGAGCTGCCGCGCCGGCTGCAACGGGGTTTCCACCGCCACGTCGTAAACGCGCGAGGTGAGGATTTTTTTCACGTACTGTTCGAGCATCGGCTTGGCTCTTGGAAGGCGACAAAGACCTGCGAGTCTAACGCAGGTGGTGCCCGCTACGGCAGCGTTGCCGGCATTAATCCGCCTTAGCGGAGCCCAACCCACTGCGCCAAGGGGCTATAATTGCCGGCCCCGACCCTCTCTCTACACACGGTGCCGCATGACTCAAGACCAACTCAAGCAAGCGGTGGCGCAAGCTGCGCTGGATTTCATTCGGCCAAAGCTGGATCAAAAAAGCATTATTGGCGTCGGCACCGGCTCTACGGCCAACTGCTTTATTGATGCACTAGCCCTGCACAAGATGGAGTTTGACGGTGCCGTGGCCAGCTCAGATGCCACCGCCGCTCGCCTGAAAGCCCACGGCATTCCGGTATACGACCTGAACAGCACCAGCGATTTAGAGTTTTACGTCGATGGCTGCGATGAGAGCGACGAGCATCTCAATCTAATTAAAGGCGGCGGTGCAGCCCTGACCCGCGAAAAAATCGTCGCGGCCGTGGCCAAAACCTTTATCTGCATCGCCGACGAAAGCAAGCTAGTGCCGGTACTCGGCGACTTCCCGCTGCCAGTCGAAGTGATTCCCATGGCGCGCAGCCACGTGGCCCGTCAGTTGGTGAAGCTCGGCGGCGACCCGGTGTACCGCGAAGGCCTGGTGACCGACAACGGCAACATCATCCTCGACGTGTTTAATCTGTCGATCGTTAATCCCGTCGAGCTGGAGCAGCAAATCAACGCCATCGTTGGCGTGGTCTGCAACGGCCTGTTCGCCGCGCGCCCGGCCGATTTGTTGCTGCTGGGCACCAGCGACGGCGTCAAACACCTGCAACGCTAAGCCACTGCGGGCCGCACTGCCACTCGCAACGCGGCTCGCGATGAAACGGGAACAGACCCTAGTTAACCGGCGGTTTTTTAAAGCGGTAAAACAGATTCGGCTCGCTGACGATATACAGGTTGCCCTGATCGTCCATCGCCAACCCTTCGGCTTGCGGCACGCTGCGTTTAAGGCCATGCATGCCGGCCAGCAGCGACAGACTGCTGACCGGCTTACCGGCTTTATCTAACTCCAGCACCAGCCGCGACTCATCGGACAGCAACAGTAAATGGCCGCTGAGCGGATCAAACATCAGGCTGGACAGGTCGCTGACAAACAAACGTTGATCACGCACCGGGTCGCCCTGCACATGCACGGCAAAGGACTGAGCCTCGTCCTGTTGCGGAAAACCCAGCACCTGCAAAATCCGCAAGGGTTTGCGCTCTTTGGCCACAAACAAACGCCGGCCAATACTGTCGTACGCCAGGCCCTCAAAACCGTTATTACCGCCCTCACCAATGCTCAGCGACAACTGTTCGCTGTCGGCGGCATCGAG
>JBBKVZ010000228.1:0-3311 GCA_037968715.1 Pseudomonas sp. | reverse complement strand
CCGAACAAGACCTTTCGATAATGCTCGCGTTTGCGTAAAACGGTGATCCAGGACAGGCCCGCCTGGAACCCTTCGAGCAAAAGCAACTCGAACAAACCCTGCGCATCGCGCAGCGGCGTTCCCCACTCTTGATCGTGATAAGCCATGTACAGCGGATCTTCAGAACACCAAAAGCAGCGTGGCATAAGGCTCCAGGGAGTGGTGGCGGGGCCGAATCGGGTATACTCCCGCCCTTTAAATCGCAGCCCAAGTAACAGGTGAATTTTGTGAGCCAGCCTACGCCAGCCGTGCGTACCTTCCAAGACTTGATCCTCGCCCTCCAGCAATACTGGGCCGAGCAAGGTTGTGTGGTACTTCAGCCCTACGATATGGAAGTAGGCGCCGGGACTTTCCACACTGCCACGTTCCTGCGCGCCATTGGCCCGGAAACCTGGAACGCCGCTTATGTGCAGCCCAGTCGTCGCCCGACTGACGGCCGCTACGGCGAAAACCCCAACCGCCTGCAGCACTACTATCAGTTCCAGGTCGTCCTCAAGCCAAACCCGGACAACTTCCAGGAGCTGTACCTGGGCTCGCTGAAACATGTCGGCCTGGACCCGCTGGTCCACGACATTCGTTTCGTCGAAGACAACTGGGAGTCGCCAACGCTCGGCGCCTGGGGCCTGGGCTGGGAAGTCTGGCTCAACGGCATGGAAGTCACGCAGTTCACTTACTTCCAGCAAGCGGGCGGCATCGAGTGCTACCCGGTGACCGGCGAGATCACTTACGGTCTCGAGCGCCTGGCCATGTACCTGCAAGGCGTGGACTCGGTCTACGACCTGGTGTGGGCTGACGGCCCGTTCGGCAAAGTGACCTACGGCGATGTGTTCCACCAGAACGAAGTGGAGCAGTCGACCTATAACTTTGAACACGCCAACGTCGAGAAGCTGTTTGAGCTGTTCGACTTTTATGAGTCCGAAGCCAACCGCCTGATTGCCTTGCACTTGCCTTTGCCGACCTACGAAATGGTCCTCAAGGCCTCGCACACCTTTAACTTGCTGGATGCTCGCCGGGCCATCTCGGTGACTGCTCGCCAGCAATATATTCTGCGCGTGCGCGCGCTGGCTCGCGCCGTAGCGCAAAGCTATTTAATCGCCCGGGCCAAACTTGGCTTCCCAATGGCCGCCCCTGATTTGCGCGATGAAGTGCTGGCCAAGCTGGCCGAGACTGGCGTGCTGGAAACGTCAGCTAACACGCAGGAGGCAGCACAATGAGTGCGCACGATTTTCTGGTAGAACTGGGCACCGAAGAGCTGCCACCAAAATCCCTCAAGCTGCTCGGTGAAGCCTTTTTGGCCGGTATCGAGAAAGGCCTGAAAGCTGCCGGTCTAGATTACCGCGCCAGCTACAGCTACGCCGCGCCACGCCGTTTGGCGGTATTGGTGGAGCAACTGGAAGCACAGCAAGCCGATCGCAGCGTCAACCTCGACGGCCCGCCCGTGCAGGCGGCCTTCGACAAAGACGGCAAGCCGACCCAAGCAGCGCTGGGCTTTGCCAAGAAGTGCGGGGTAGAACTTGCGCAAATTGACCAGAGCGGCCCAAAACTGCGCTTCAGCCAGAGCATTCCCGGTCAAGCCGCCGTCAGCTTATTGGCCGGCATTGTCGAAGCCTCACTGCACGCCTTGCCAATCCCTAAGCGCATGCGCTGGGGCGCGCGTAAAACTGAATTCGTGCGGCCAACTCAATGGCTGGTGATGCTGTTTGGCGATGAAGTGATCGACTGCGAAATCCTCGCGCAAAAATCCGGTCGCCTGTCCCGTGGCCACCGTTTTCATCACCCTGAGCAAGTGCGCATCAGCTCGCCGGCCAGCTATCTGCAAGAGCTGCGCAGCGCCTATGTGCTGGCCGACCTGAATGAGCGCCGTGCACTGATCAGCGCCCGCGTGGCTGAGTTGGCCGCCGAGCAGCAGGGCACCGCGATTGTGCCGGCCAGCTTGCTCGATGAAGTGAGCTGTTTGGTGGAGTGGCCAGTGCCGCTGGTGTGCTCGTTCGAGGAACGCTTCCTTGAAGTGCCGCAAGAAGCCCTGATCATCACCATGCAGGACAACCAGAAGTATTTTTGCCTGCTGGATGCCAACGGCAAGTTGCTGCCGCGTTTTATTACCGTGGCCAACGTCGAGAGCAAAGACCCGGCGCAAATTATTTCCGGTAACGAGAAGGTGGTGCGTCCGCGCCTGACCGACGCCGAGTTTTTCTTCAAGCAAGACCAAAAGCAGCCGCTGGAGAGCTTCAACCAACGTCTGGCCAATGTGGTGTTCCAAGCCCAGCTCGGTTCGGTATTCGACAAAGCCGTGCGGGTTGCTGCTCTGGCGGCATTTATCGCCGAGCGCATCGGTGGCGACAGTCAACGTGCGGCGCGCGCGGGCTTGCTGAGTAAGTGCGACCTGGCCAGTGAAATGGTCGGCGAGTTCCCAGAGATGCAAGGCGTGGCCGGTTACTACTACGCGCAACTCGGCGGTGAAGCCGACGACGTGGCGCTGGCCCTCAACGAGCAGTACATGCCGCGTGGCGCCGGTGCCGAGTTGCCGAGCACCTTGACCGGCGCCGCCGTAGCGGTGGCCGACAAGCTCGACACTTTGGTCGGCATCTTTGGCATCGGCATGCTGCCCACCGGCAGCAAAGACCCTTATGCCTTACGCCGTGCCGCCCTTGGCGTGCTGCGCATTTTGATCGAGAAACAACTCGATCTGGACTTGGCCGAAGCCATCGCATTTGCCATCGCGCAGTTCGCCGAACAGGTTAAAGCCGAAGGTCTGGCTGCTCTGGTGCAGGACTTTATTTTCGATCGCCTGCGTGCCCGTTACGAAGACGAAGGCGTGGAAGTTAGCGTCTACCAAGCCGTACGCGCCCTGTCGCCAAGCGCGCCGCTGGACTTCGACCAGCGCGTGCAAGCGGTGCAGGCGTTTCGCGCCCGCAGCGAAGCCGCCGCCTTGGCGGCAGCCAACAAGCGCGTGTCCAACCTGCTGAGCAAATTCGACGGCGACGTACCCGAAGTAGTGGCTAACGCCCTGCTGCTGGAGCCTGCTGAACAAGCACTGGCACAAGCAGTGTTTGCCGCCGCTCACGCCGTGGCCCCGCTGGCCGCTGGCCGGCAATACCGTGAAGCGCTGGAGCAACTGGCTAGCCTGCGCGAACCGGTGGATGCGTTCTTCGAGGCGGTGTTGGTAAATGCCGACGATACCGAAGTACGCGCCAACCGCTATGCGCTGTTGGCGCAGCTGCGCGGCCTGTTCTTAGGCGTAGCGGATATCTCGCTGCTGGGTTAAGCCACAA
>JBBKVZ010000227.1:0-6890 GCA_037968715.1 Pseudomonas sp. | reverse complement strand
GAACACAAGGCGCGCACAGGATGGCTGCTCCTGAACGGACCCAGTAGTGAAGTTTGGTTTGATAAGTGGGTCGACTACCTGAAGCAAAAGAAGGTTGAGTTTTACTGGCAGACCCCACTTCATCGTTTGAGTTTTGCAGAAAACAGGATAACTGCAGCAGAACTAGACAATGGCGAAACTGTTCAGGCCGATATCTATGTCCACGCACTAAATCCCTTTTCTACTGCAGATATTCTGCAGAGAACGCCTCTTCTTGAAAATAAATCGCAGCTCAATCTTTTTAAACCTTTAGTGCAACTGGGACCGCACACCCAAGTATCCTTTAGAATTGGCTTCAAAGAAAAAATGTGTTGGCCTCGAAAAAGATGTGCGCTTGTTATTTCAGATTCTGCATTTAACCTGACACTTTTTTCTCAGGAACAAGCTTGGCAACAGCCAAGTTCTCTGGGCAAAGATATTCAATCACTGTGGACCGTAACGGCTTGTGTTTCAAAAGTCCCAGGTCCGGTTCATGGCCTTTGTCTGGAGCAATGCACAGAGACACAGTTCCTTGATGAAGTGTTATTTCAATTAAAACAGTGCGACGCCCTGGATGACCTGGTGAAAAAGGCTAACAGCGGCAAAAGCTGGCAAGATTTTTCCATTGTGAAAATTAAAGTTTGGCATGAATGGGAATTTTCTCCTGAAGGAATAAAAACAGCGCAACCCAAATGGGTGAATTCGACAAACACCCAGCAATATATGCCACAACAAAAGACGCCAATATCCAACCTTGTTCTTGCCGGCGCTCATACTAAAACGACGGCGGATGTGTGGAGCATCGAGGCGGCTGTCGAGAGTGGGAAGCTTGCGGTAAAGGTCTTTGAACCGCAAGTCAACGTCATTTCACAGTCGAACTTTCTGGTATTTAAAATTCTTGGAAAAATTGATGAATTTCTTTATTACTTGAAACTTCCTAACGTCTTGGATGTTGGTTTGATATTAATGGTTAGCGCAATCATCTTGGCAATTGCCGGATAGAGAGTTGCTTCAGTAAAAGACAAATAACGGAGGGCGCATGAATAGTCAGGAAGATACAACATCAAGTATTCTAGTCAAAGCATGCACTGGATCCACCAGTTGAGATCATGAGTACTAACGCGGCTTTTCTCGTCCCTAGACTGTCTAGGGACGTAATACGAATAAAAGGTCCTTTCAGAATCGCTGCCCTTCTAATACTCAGCGTCACGCTGTAACAAGTGACGAAGCTGCATGTCCGTTGCACGAATCCACATCTAGTTGCGTCGCGTGTAGCTACTTCAGTTGGGCGCGGATTTCGCCGCCTTTGTGCGCAGCACTATGCACGTTGACATACATGCTGCCCGCCTTAAGCTCAGTCATCTGCTCAGCGGTCAACTTCGTATCGGCCGGCACGACCCATTCGTTGTCACCCTTCTTCGTCAGTGGTATCACGGCCGGTCCGTTCTTTCCTGCAGCGCCCGCGTGAATGTGCGCGGCGGTTGCTTTGATATCTTCCGTTTTGACACTGCCCGACAGAGACATGTCGTCCTCCACCGTGAACTGTGCTGTACCGGAAGCCATAGTTGTAACCGAAGGCACTTCCTGGTCGCCGCTAAGCGTGACATTTATTTCAGCCGCCGAGACGCCGAACGATGCCACCCCCATTATCACTGCGAGGAGGTATGCGCGAGGAAACTGAAGCGATGTGCGGGTATGTGTATTCATGATTGACCCCTTTTGTGTGGACTACCGTCGAAATTCGACGAGGCTATCAACCTTGCCGATGAGCGAGCGCAGTGTCTGTTCGCTAGCGCACGCGTGATTGTGTCTTCGAATCGACTCCCATCCAGTCACGCAGATGCTCGTCGCTCTTGTCATGACAGTCCGTTTCGGGGCGGCACCGGTCGTTCGTGTTCAGTAGTAACCGATCCGGTACTTCAGGGCAGCCCCGGTCAGTGGCTAACTGTCGGACACCTCTCTTGTTGCATCGAAACCTGCACAAGTTAAGAGAGCCCACTTCCCGAAGCTGTTGATTGTGTGCCGACAGCTACTTAGTAACTGCTTGAATTAATTGACTTTGTGCTTCTGGTGCAGAATAGCGGCCAAAACCCAAACGCCCGGCCACTGTGTCGGGCGTTTGGGTTTTGTATAAACCTGAAATAGCTATCGCTAATGCGTCTAACCGGCCGGGCCAATTCGTTCTAGGATTGGATTAACAGCAAAACAAAGGAGAACGCATATGCAGATAACCCGCTTTAGCAGCAGCTTGTCGCTCTCGACCCAGATCATTCAAAGTCAGCGAAACGACTTAGGTACCTGACCACCCCCCCGGGCGGAACCGGGACAGGCAAACACAGTGTCGTCAGCGCATCACTGATCGAGCCAAGTAGAGCCAAGTTGCGCACAAAGCCAGAGCAATCGCCTTACACTCGCCGTTCAGCTCTGCAGTGCTAAAAGCCAGAGAATGCCGGCAATGTTCACTTGGTTGCCCCCAGCGTAAGTGAAATTGTATGCGCACCTGGACCTAAGCAATCCGCACTGCGTCCGCACTGCAACTGCATGACGAGGTAACCGGTAACTGACTGGCTAAAATGCCTTAATCCGTGGCCCGCAACGGCCAAATGTACACTCACAACGCTGTCGTAACACCGCAACACCCACGCTGGCTCTGCATTGCGCAGACCTGCACAAAAAACCGCCTACGGGCGGTTTTTTCATGGCTATGTACCCGTTAACCGCTGAACAGGGTGCAGCCCTGCATAACCCCCGGCCATTTTCGCGCGCACGCGCGCACGCGCGAACCCAGCAACGGCGCCATGCCGGCAGACAACACTTACTGCGCCGCGAGTTGCACCTGCGCCCACTGACGAACAGCGGCATAGGGGTAGTTTTCCAGTGCGGCAAACCCGGCAAAGCTGCGCGCTTTCAGTTTGCCAAACATAGGTACGCTGATGCCGCACAGAAACCGAGTGAGGCATTCCGCGCTGGCAGGGCTGCCCTTGAGCGTTTGATGGCGCTGCGCAAAGTCGCCGCACAGTTGCGCAAAATTTTGCTCGCCCAAGGCTGGTAACGCAGCCGGCACAGGTAAGTGCGCGACTTGGCCGGCACACACCGAGCAATGCCCGCAGCGCAGCGGCGCTTGGTCATCGCCAAAGTAGGCCGCCAACCGCTGGCTGAGGCACTCCTCGCTGGCAAACAGCGCCAGCATGGCGTGAATGCGCGCGATCTCACTGGTTTCTTTGCCCTGAAAATAGCCATGCAATTCAAGGCTCAGCGCTTGCGGATCAAAACCCGGTTGCAGCAGTGCATAGACCTCGGTCATCTGTTTGCTTTCCAGCTCGATCCAGCCCTTCTCTTGAAAATAATCCAGCGCCTTGACCACCCGGCTGCGCTCGGCCTGATGGGTTTGATAGAGCACCTCGAAATCCACCGTACACCAGGTGCGTGCGCGGCTAGAGCTGTCGACCAAAGCCGCCACAAACTGCCGGCGCTCACCCTTGAAATGCGCCAGCAATGCTTCGGGCTCAAGTAAATATTTGAATTTGTACTCGGCAAAGTAGGCGTAGCGCGGGGCGAGAATGCCTTTTAGCTCCAGTTGCACCAGTAGGGTTTTCAGCGGCAACTGACGAATATTACTCTGCTCGCTCAAGGCATTTAGCAGCAGCTCCCACTGCTGGCCGGCAGGTGTCGCCTGCAATTCATCGAGCACGCAGCGGATGCCGTCCAGCTCCGGCGTATCGCCATAGACGAAGTTCTCCAGCACATTCAGGCTGTCGCGATTGGCCAGAACCAAACAGTCGGACGGCTGACCATCACGACCCGCACGGCCAATTTCTTGGCTGTAATTTTCGATCGATTTGGGCAGATCGAAATGCACCACGTTGCGGATGTTGCTCTTATCGATGCCCATGCCGAAGGCGATGGTCGCGACGATGCAGTTAATCTGCCCAGCCATAAACTGCTGCTGAATCGCCTCGCGGCGCTCATGGGGCATACCGGCGTGATAGGCATTGGCGGCAATGCCACGCTGAGTTAACTGCTCGGCCACTTGTTCGGCAGTTTTTTGCAGGGTCACATAGACAATGCTCGGCTGGCCGGCACGAGCGGACAACCACTCGACCAAGCGCCGTTGCTTGTCGCGGCCACTGACTGGCTCCACCCGCAGATTCAGGTTGGCGCGATAAAAGCCGGTGGTAATCACATCTGCCGGGGCGATAGCGAACTTAGCTTGCATGTCGGCAATCACCGCCGGCGTCGCGGTGGCCGTTAGCAGCAGCGCTTGTGCAATGCCGAACTGGCGCTGGTAATCCGGCAGCTTGAGATAGTCCGGGCGAAAGTTATGCCCCCATTCGGAGATGCAGTGCGCCTCATCAACCACCAGCAAGGAGATCGGTACCTGCTGGATAAAGTTGCGAAAGCGCTCGTTCTTCAGGCGCTCTACAGAAATCATTAGCACCTTCAGCTCACCGGCTTTGGCCCGCGCCATCACCTCACTGGCTTGCTCGCGACTCTGCGCCGAGTCGATGCTCGCCGCGCTGATGCCGCGCTTGGCGAGAAACGCCAACTGGTCTTGCATCAAAGCCAGTAGGGGTGAAACCACTAGGGTCAGGTGCGGCAGATGCAACGCAGCCAATTGATAGCACAACGACTTGCCAGAACCGGTGGGGAAAATCGCCGCCGCCGAGCGACCGGCCAGCACGGCGCTGATCACCGCCTCTTGGCCGGGACGAAACTGCTGGTAACCAAACACGCTGTCGAGGGTTGCATACATTAGCTGTCACTCCATTGACCGCTACCGGGGCCATGACTGTCGCGTTGCAAAAAGCTACAGACACAATGATAGCCCTCTGGCGCCGCGCCTATTCGGCTAAAACCCAGCGCAGACCTAACTCGGACAGCCTGCTAGGCTAGTAATCTTTTCAGCGCGAGGGAATACCGCCATGTCCGACCAGCCCGATAGCCAAGCCAGCAGCCCACTGGGCGAAGAGCCGCTCAACAGCAGCGAAGCGCGCGTGCTCGGTTGCCTGATCGAGAAACAAGCCACCACCCCAGAAAGCTACCCGCTAACGCTGAATGCCGTAGTACTGGCCTGCAACCAAAAAACCAGCCGCGAACCGCTGATGAGTCTCACTCCCGGACAAGTCGGGCAGAGTTTGCGCAGCCTTGAAGGCCGCGGTTTGACCCGCTTAGTGATGGGCAGTCGTGCCGATCGCTGGGAGCAACGCTGCGAAAAAACCCTGGAGTTGGTGCCTGCACAGGTCATCCTCACCGGCTTGCTGCTGTTGCGCGGCCCACAAACCCTGAATGAGTTGCAGACTCGCAGCCAGCGCATGCACGACTTCGATGACCTTGCCGACCTGCAACACCAACTTGAGCGTTTGATAGCACGTGGTCAGGCCTGTTTACTGCCACGCCAGAGCGGGCAGCGCGAAGATCGCTACATGCACCTGCTCGGTGACCCCGCCGACCTGCAAGCGGCCCTCAACGCGCGACCCGCCGAGCGTAGTGACAGCCACAGCAGCAGCGCGGAACGTTTTGAGGCATTGGAGACACGCATCGCCGCATTGGAAGAGCGCTTGGCGCAACTCGAAGCAGCAGAGCCCGAACCGCTTTAACCGGGCGCTAACGAGCATTAATTAACCAAACTTTAGCGCAGACCCAGGAGCCACCCCATGGCCGGCAGCAGCCTGTTTACCTTGATTGACGACATCGCCAGTGTGCTCGACGACGTAGCGCTGATGAGCAAAGTAGCCGCCAAAAAAACCGCCGGCGTGCTCGGTGACGACCTCGCGTTGAATGCCCAGCAAGTCAGCGGAGTGAGTGCCGACCGCGAGTTACCGGTGGTTTGGGCGGTCGCCAAAGGCTCGTTGAAAAACAAAATGATCTTGGTTCCAGCCGCCTTGCTGATCGGCACCTTTGCCTCGTGGGCCGTGACGCCGCTGCTGATGCTGGGGGGCGCTTACCTGTGCTTTGAGGGCTTCGAAAAACTCGCCCATAAATACCTGCACAGCCCCGCCAAAGATGCTGCCCAGCACGCCGAACTGGTCGATGCGCTGAGCGATCCGGCGGTTGATTTGCTGGCCTTTGAGCGCGAGAAAATCAGCGGGGCGATACGCACCGACTTTATTCTTTCAGCGGAAATCATCGTCATCACCCTCGGCACCGTGGCCGGCGAGCCGTTTATCAAGCAACTCAGCGTGCTGGCGCTGATCGCCGTAGTGATGACCGTCGGCGTTTACGGCCTGGTGGCCGGCATCGTCAAACTCGACGACGCCGGCCTCTACCTAAGCCGCAAAACCTCCAGCGCTCTGCGCAGCCTCGGCAATCTGCTGCTCAGCGCCGCCCCCTTGCTAATGAAAGGCCTCTCGGTAATTGGCACTGCGGCAATGTTTATGGTCGGCGGCGGCATCCTCACCCACGGCGTGCCAGCGGCCCATCACCTGATCGAGCAATTAGCCAACAGCGCCAGCAACCTACCCGCCATCGGCAGCCTACTCGCCCTGCTCACCGCCCCAGTGCTGAATGGCCTGGCCGGCATTGTCGCGGGCGCCGTGGTACTGGCCCTGGTCAGCGTGGCCACTGGTGTGTACCGCAGTGCTAAAGGCATCAGCAGCTAAGAGAGCTTTCCGTTGCCCAGAAAAAAACCGCCCGAAGGCGGTTTTCTTTAAAACGCTAAGCCTTACAGCTGTGGCCCGGCATTTTTGATGGCATCAGACACATCGAACTTCTTGAAGTTATCGATGAACAGCTGCGCCAGGGTCTTAGCGGCGGCGTCGTAAGCAGTAGCGTCCGCCCACGTGTTGCGTGGGTTGAGCAACAAGGTCTCAACACCCGGCACCTTCTTCGGTACGTCGAGGTTGATCATTGGCAGGTGCTCAGTCTCGGCACCA
>JBBKVZ010000226.1:0-3149 GCA_037968715.1 Pseudomonas sp. | reverse complement strand
TTGCGCTCTTTGGCCACAAACAAACGCCGGCCAATACTGTCGTACGCCAGGCCCTCAAAACCGTTATTACCGCCCTCACCAATGCTCAGCGACAACTGTTCGCTGTCGGCGGCATCGAGCCAGCGGGTGCGCGCATCCACATGCACCCTGAACAGACGCTGCTGGTGCTCATCACTGATGACATAGATACCCGGGCTGATGTACTCCACGGCCTCGGCATCACCAAAACCAGTCAAGGGAATACGCCGTAGAATTTGTCCATCCAGAGACAGCTCAAGCAACTCGGCCTGTTTGTTGGTGACGGCGAACAGGCTGCGTCGATCTGGATCAAAGGTCAGTGCCGAGAGGTTATCGGCCAGCCCGACAATCGCTAGGGCCTCAATCTCGACTCGGTAGTCCGGCAACCACAGAGAGCGCTCTCGCCACTCGGAAGCATGATGCCATTCCTGTATGGCAAACCAACCGCGTTCGAATAAACGCATTTGCTGCGCAACGACCAGTCCACACAACATCACCACCAGCAGTGTCAGCAACAATATGACGCGGGGCTTGAACAGATACTGCATGGGAAAACTCTGCAAAATCGGCCTGCATCAATAGCACACTTAACTGAATTCAAGCTGAATCAGCACCCAGCGTATTAGCGCTAAGCCCCGAGTAAGCTGCCCATGGCGACTCAACAGCAGGCAGTAAACGGCCTGCGCTTACTTGCCCACTGGCGCTTGGCGAAATTGGTAAAACAAATTGCGCTCACTGACCATATACAAATTGCCAGCCGCATCCAACGCCACGCCTTCGGCCTGTGGGATGTAGTGATCGAGACCATTGAGCCCGCGCAGCAAGGCGATAAAGCTCTGCGGCTGGTACTGCGCATTCAAACTCAGCAACAGATGCGACTCTTGCGACAGGGCCAAAATTTGATCGCTGCGCGGGTCCACCGTGAGGCCCGCCAGATCGGTCATGATGCCGCCCATATCGGCCAACTCTTGGAGCTTGCCGGTCACTTGATGACCGTCGCTCGCGAGGCTGAAGAGCATCACTGGGTATTTTTCTTTACCCAACAGCAAACGCTGACCGCGCTTGTCCCAAGCCAAGCCTTCGAAGCCTTTATTTGGCTCTTCGGCATGCCCTAGGTCTACCTGTTGCACTGCCTGTTCGCTGCGCAGCTCTTTGGTGCTGGCATCGAGTTTGAAAATCGTCAGGTTATTTTGACGCTCATCGGTTACCGCCAGATAGCCGTCCTCCATGACTGCCACGCCTTCCAGATTCGACGCACCGACGACCGGAATACTGCGCAGTAACTGGCCGTCCAGCGACAACTCGATCAGTAACGGTTGCTTGCCACTGACGGTAAACAGCGTGTTGGTGGCTGGGTTGTAACTGAGGTCGGAAAACTCTTCTTTCTCAAAGCCGGGCACTACGATCTGCAACACCGCCTGATAGCCCGGCAACCACAGCCCAGCGCTGCGCGCCTCACTGCTGACGCTCGACTCTTGCCACCACAGCAGTGCTCGCGTATCCAAGCGCATCAGGTGCACGGCAGCGGCCGAGACAACCAGCACGATAGCAAGGACACTAAGACAAATTTTTCTAGACATGGAGAGACTCGTGATTACTGCAGCGAGCGCCTATCCATGGCCTAAATAATTAGCAAGCGACTCTAGAGTAATCGGCTCCAAGTGAAAAAACGGTTAAGGGCGCGGTCTAAAACGCATAACGCTGATTACCGCACAGGGGTTATTTTTCCGCTGCGGCGCTTACAGCACGTTGCTGGTAAAGCTCGAATGAGCGAGCAACTCCAGCTGCAACACATCACCTTGCGCCAACGGCCCTACACCGGCTGGGGTGCCGGTCAGAATCACGTCGCCGGCCTGCAGGCTGAAATGCCCGCAGATGTGCTGAATCAGCGGCACAATCGGATTGAGCATGTCGCGGCTGTTGCCGTCCTGGCGCAGCTCGCCATTCAGGCTTAGGCGAATGCCCAAATCGGTCAGGTCTTCTACCGCGTCGCCCGGTACGAACGGCGCCAGCACACAGGCGCCATCAAACGACTTAGCCACTTCCCATGGATAGGACTTAGCCTTGAGCTTGTCCTGCAGCTCGCGCAGGGTCAGGTCCAGCGCCGGCGCGTAGCCAGAAATCGCATCCAACACTTCCTCGGCATTCGGTTTGCGCGACAAAGGCTTGCCGATCAGCACGGCAATTTCTGCCTCGTAGTGCACCGCACCGCGCTCATCATTAGGAATGCTGAAACTCCCATCCATCGCCACCACACAGCTGCCCGGTTTGATAAACAGCAGCGGTTCGGTGGGTACAGGGTTGTTCAGCTCTTTGGCATGCTCGGCGTAATTGCGCCCAACGCAAACCACCTTACCCATAGGGAAGTGAATGCGGGTGCCGTCGATGTATTGGTGTTGGTAGCTCATAGGGCAATCCGTAATTTCGTAGACCGGGTGCAACCCGGTGGGCGGTAACGGCGGGTTGCACCCGCCCTACCAATCTGCTTGTCGAAACCAGATACAAACTTGAAAGCGTCACGAGCGAAGGTCAGACAAGGCGGCGAAGCCGGAAAAAAGCGGAGTTGGCTGGTGCCAATGAGCATTTTTTCCGGCTTCGCCAACGCAGTATGGGCGAGCGCAGTAGCTTTCCCGTCAGAGCGGGAAAATTTTGCCGGGATTCATAATCCCGTTCGGATCGAACACCGCCTTGATCGCCTGCATATAGCCAATCTCGGCTTCCGAGCGGCTGTAGTGCAAGTAATCGCGCTTGGTCATGCCCACGCCGTGTTCAGCGGAGATCGAGCCGTTGTATTTTTGCACGGTCTCGAACACCCACTTATTAACCGTGGCGCACTTGGCAAAGAACTCGTCTTTGCTGAGGTTCTCAGGTTTGAGAATGTTCAGGTGCAGGTTACCGTCGCCGATATGACCGAACCAAATCACTTCAAAGTCCGGGTAATTGGCTTCGACAATGGCGTCGATGTCATGCAAGAACGCCGGCACCTGGCTGACGGTGACCGAGATGTCGTTTTTGTACGGCGTCCAGTGGCTAATGGTTTCAGAGATGTATTCGCGCAGCTTCCAGAGGTTTTTTAGCTGCTGCTCGCTCTGGCTCATCACCCCATCGACCACCCAGCCTTGCTCGACGCA
>JBBKVZ010000225.1:0-4748 GCA_037968715.1 Pseudomonas sp. | reverse complement strand
TACGGCATTGGTAACTACAGCCGTGACGACTTTTATAATGCGCTGGCCAAAGGCAAGCGTGCCGATGGCGCCAATCTCTACCCGGCTATGCCGTACACCTCGTATCACCTGATTAAACGTGCCGACTCCGACGCCATCTATGCTTATCTGCTGACGGTGCCGCCGATCAATCGCCCAGCTCCGCAGACCAGCCTGAGTTTTCCGTTCAACCTGCGCTTTGGCCTGAGCCTGTGGAATTGGTTGTATGCCGACGAGCTGCAATTGGCTCCGGCGGGCGACAAAACTGCGCAGTGGCAGCAAGGTCAGTACCTGGTAGAAGTGCTCGGCCATTGTGGCGAATGCCATACCCCACGCGGTGTTACCGGTGCTCTGCTCCTCGAGCAGCATCTGCAGGGTGGCGTGCTGCTCGGTTATCTGGCCCCCAGCCTGAAGGCCGACGACATGCTTGCGCGTGGCTGGAGCAGCGCCGATCTGGCGACGTTTATGCGCCACGGCATCAGCGCCCAAGGCAGCATGTTTAACGAGATGTATCCGGTGCTGCACAACAGCACGCAATACCTTAGCGCCGCCGACCATCAGGCGATGGCCACTTATCTGCTGGGCGAGCAACCGGGTCCTACCGTTCAGGTTGCGACCCAGCCACTGAGCAAGCTGACGGCAAGCGCCCAGCAAGGCCGTCAGGACTACCTGAACGTGTGCGCCGGTTGTCACGGTAACGAAGGCCAAGGCGTGCCGCATGTGGCGGTAGCCATGCAAGGCAACACCACCTTGCGTCAGGCTGATTCGCGCAACTTGTTGCGGGTCATTGACGACGGCATCGCCGAACAGCAATTCACCGGCTTTGAGCGCATGCAACCGATGCCCGGTTTTACTGCCCAACTCAGTGATGAGCAGTTGCGTAATCTGCTCAATTACCTGCGG
Source organism: Pseudomonas sp. (assembly GCA_037968715.1). Lineage (GTDB taxonomy): Bacteria > Pseudomonadota > Gammaproteobacteria > Pseudomonadales > Pseudomonadaceae > Aquipseudomonas. The sequence goes on along the minus strand of JBBKVZ010000225.1, from coordinate 3,827 downwards.
CAAACTTGGGGTGGCCTGCCTGAGGACATGGCCGCCCATGAGGTCAGTGAACTGCGCAGTCAGGTCGGTCATTAATGCAGCATTTGGATTTACAGGTTATTGAACAAGCGTTGCGCTGGTCTCAGGCCGGTCAGCGTTTGTGGTTGTGCACGGTGCTCGGCACCTATGGTTCGGCGCCGCGTGCGCCGGGCGCATTGTTGGTGGCCAATGCGGCGGGGCAGTGGCTTGGCTCGCTGTCGGGCGGCTGCGTCGAGGAGGACTTTCTTGAGCAGTTATTGGCCGGTGCTTTTGCTGAGCCGATCAACTTAATCCGTTACGGTGCCGGCGATGAACCGCGCGGCGGAATTCGTCTGCCCTGCGGCGGAATACTCGAAGTGCTGGTGGAAAACCTACCAGCGGATTGCCAAGTACAGGCCCATTTACGCGAGCTACGCGCGGCCTTGCAAGGCCAGCAGCGGTTGATCCGCGAGATCGTTTTGGCCAGCGGCGCGCGGCAACTACAGCAAGATCACGCGCAGGGCCCACGGGTCGAACGCAGCGATGGCCGCCTGCGTTTGCGGATTGGCGCGGCGCAGCGGCTGTTATTAGCCGGCTACTCCAGTGTTAGCCACTACTGCGCCGAGTTCGGCAAAGCCTTGGGTTTTCAGGTGTTGCTCTGCGAGCCGCGCGACGAGGTGCTGGCGGGGGTGCAACTGCCGGACATCGAGCTGCGGCGGCAATTGCCCTCGCAGGTAATTGCCGAAGGCGGCTGCCATCGCGACACCGCCGTGGTCGCACTGACCCACGACCCGCGCATCGATGACCTCGCGATGATTGAAGCGGTGCGCAGCCCGGCGTTTTACATCGGCGTAATGGGCTCGCGCCTGACCAGCGAGAAACGCTTTGAGCGCCTGCGCCGTATCGGTGGTTTGAGTGAGGCAGATATCGCCCGTATTCAGGCGCCGATCGGGCTTAATCTGGGCAGTAAAACCCCAGCAGAAATTGCTCTGGCGGTGCTCGCCGACATCGTTCGGGTGCGCAATGGAATTACCCGTGAACAACTCTGAAACCGTAACCTTAGTGCCTGCCAACAAGGTGCTGGCGCTGGTGCTGGCAGCGGGCAGTGGCCGACGCTTTGGTGCGGATAAACGCCGTGCGTTAATGGCCGACGGCACGCCGTTGCTGGCCGCCACGTTGGCGCAGGCACAGCGCAACTTTGCCCAAGTCGCCGTGGTATTACGCCCTGCTGACGACCCTTTGCAGTTGGGCGTACCGGCCGGCGTACAGGTGATTTATTGCGCTGCTGCTGAGCAGGGCATGGGCCACAGCCTAGCCGCTGGAATAGCTGCGCTGCATGTCCAACCGGCCAGTGCCATCGCTATCTTGTTGGGTGATATGCCTTGGGTGCGCAGCGCCACCTTACAGGCGCTGAGCGCGCAAGCCGCGGCGCAACGCATGGTGTTCCCCCTGCATAAGGGGGAGCGTGGCCATCCGGTGTTGTTTGGTCGCGATTTTTGGGCGCCGTTGCAGGCGCTCAGTGGCGATGCCGGTGCCAAAACACTGCTGGCTGCGCACCCAACCGCTTGGTTCGGCGTGGCCGTGGATGACCTCGGCGTGCTGCGCGATGTAGATACCCCGGCGGCCCTCAACTAGCCGCTGTGCGGGTAACGGCGAACGGGGGCGAGCGGCTAAGTCGAGGCTCTGCACGTCGCTTTGCTGCAAAGCTCTGCGAACACGCGGCCAATCGGCAGCGAATGGCTTGCTAGGCGGTGAGTTTCATCGTTGCTGTCTGAGCGCTGTTCTCGCTGTTGTGACCGCTAGTAGCGTCTCTGTCGTGCAGAAGTATCTAGCAGTCTGGCGTTCATTTAATCGCTTTGAGAATGACGAATTTGGGCGTGGCCGCCACTTGCTCGACGCCGCGAAAGAGTTTCTTGAGTTTGCTGTGATAGCCCAGATGGCGATTGCCGACGATCCACAGTTCACCGCCGCGCACCAAGGCCGCTTTGCTCTGCACGAACATGCGCCAGGCAAGAAAGTCGCCGACCACCTGTTGCTGGTGGAACGGTGGATTGCACAACACCAAGTCGAGGGAATCTGCCGGCTGCTCGGCCAGGCCGTCGCTGGCGCGCGCTGTGAATGGCCGCTCACCGAGTGCCGCCTGCCAGTTTTGTGTGGCCGACTGCACGGCCATATACGACTCATCCAGCAAGGTTAACTGCGCCAGCGGATTGGCCAGCGCATGGGCGATGCCCAGTACGCCATTGCCGCAGCCGAGATCTGCCACGCGCAGCATGCCGAGGCTTTTTGGCAGGTACGGCAGAAAGGCGCGGGTGCCGATATCCAAGCCTTCGCGGCAGAACAGGTTGGCGTGATTGAGCAGCTCTATTGGCGGTTGTTCCAGGCGATAACGAGTTGGATACGGCGAGCTTACGGCGGCTTTGTCGGCGTGTGTGGCTATCAGCAGGCGGGCTTTTTTCACGGCTAAAGAGGCGTGCATTGGGCCAATGTATGTTTCCAATAACTCCCCGGCAGCTCGCGGCAAATGCTTGAGCATGGCCCCAGCAATTACTTGGGCGCCGACGGCTAACTGGCCGTGCAGGCGGATCAGCTGTTCTTCCAGCAAGGCCAAGGTTTTTGGTACGCGAATTAGTACGTAATCGAACGGCCCCTGCGCGCATTGGCTGGCCGGCACGAAGGTGACTGCGGCGGCCGGCAGTTGGTTGTGGGCGAGGTTTTTCTCTAGGGCGAGATAGGCCAAGTGCGAGTCGCCCGAGCTAGTAACCTGGCAGTGGCTGGCTAAGCTGGCGGCCAAGGCACCGAAGCTGTCGTTGAGCAACAGCACTCGACTCTCGGCCCGCAAGCCGAGGCCGTGCAAGTGGCTGAGCAGGTATTCGTCGGCAGCATCGAAGGCCTGTAAGGGCTCGTCTGGTTGCTCGGGCTGGCGAACTAGCTCGAGTTGGGCAAATGGCGTAGTGAATATAGGCATATGAACCAGCGGTGTTTCTGCGTGGCGCCTTGCGCGACACTGCAGTGACGAATGAGAGGATTGCAGTATGACTGTCAGCGCCGAGAAGTTCACTCGCCAGCACGTGCTTAGCGTGCAGGCGTGGTCGCCAAGTTTGTTTAGTTTGCGCTGCGCGCGCGCCGGGCTTTCGGTTTAGCGCCGGACAATTTGCCCGTCTGGTGGTACGCAAGGCCGATGGTTCGACGGTTCGACGGTTCGACGGTTTGGCGAGCCTACTCGATGGCCTCGGCGGCCCATGATGAGTACCTCGGTTTTTTTCTAGCGTGCTGCCGGGCGGTGAATTTACCAGTGAGTTAAGCCGGGCTGGCGCTGACGGCGCAATCGTGGGTGATGATGTGTGGCAATCCGCAGATGATCGACGACTGCCGCACGCAGCTCAAACTGCGCGACATGCACCTCAGCCTTAATCGCCGGCCAAGTTAGGTGTTGGTGGAGAGTTACTGGAAGCGGTGGCTGTTAGCGGGTGGTCGGTTGGCAGGCTGGTTTGCGGGGCGATCAATGGCAGCGACAGGGTAAAGCGGGTTCCCCAGTTGATTTGACTGGCCACCTCAAGCTTGCCGCCGAGCATGCTGGTGGTCAGGTTGTGCACGATATTCAAGCCTAAACCGCTGCCGCCCTGGCCGAGTTTGGTGGTGAAAAACGGGTCGAAAATTTTTGGCAGGTGCTCGGCGCTAATCCCCGCGCCATTGTCGGTAACCGTCAATTCGATCCAGCCGGGTTTGCTGTTGTAGGCGCGCAGGCTAATGAGCCCTTGGCTGCGCTCGCTGAACGCATGCAAGACCGAGTTATTGATTAGGTTGACCAGAATCTGCCCGACCGCGCC
>JBBKVZ010000224.1:0-23167 GCA_037968715.1 Pseudomonas sp. | reverse complement strand
GGATGGCTTGGAAAACCGCTGTGCGGGGCGATTTCATCATCGTTCCAGACTCGTAACTGGCCCCAGTTCATCCGCTGCGGGTCATAGTATTCGGCGAAGGAGAAATGATGGCGAGCCTGCAGCCAGCCGAGATTGGCACCGCCGAGCTCGGCGAAGGGGCGTACTTCGATCATCTGCGTATCCTCATCAATGACTGGCTGGGCGGGTTGCTGCAGCTGTCGGCTGGCGTTGTCAGCATGATCTATCAAGTTGGCATGATTTAAAAACCGTAAATTCCGCTATAATTAATCTAATAATTAGATTGATATGGGGGCGAAAACCCGCAAAAGATGCGCTCATACCTCCCTTGAGAGCATGATGCGGGGCTCGGATGGGTGTCTTGAGGACGCTGGAATGCACGAACGTAAAGCACTGTTGATCCTGCACGGCAAGCAAGCTCTCAATAACGAGGTGCGTGCGGCAGTGCTGGCGCGTCGTAAGGACGGCTGGCAGCTGGATGTACGTCTGACCTGGGAAGCCGGCGATGCTCAGCGCTTGGTCAACGAGGCGCTGCAGGCGGGTTATCCAACGCTGATTGCCGGTGGGGGTGATGGCACCCTGCGCGAGGTGGTCGAAGCCATGGCACTGGCCAAAACCACCGCCAGTCTGGCGCTGCTGCCGTTGGGTACGGCCAACGATTTTTCTCGTGCCGCCGGTGTGCCACTCGAACCGCTGGCGGCATTGCAGCTGTTAGATGCACCTGCACACGCGATCGATTTGGGCGAGGTCGACGGTCAGGTATTTCTCAATATGGCCACCGGTGGTTTTGGCTCCAACGTCACCGCCAATACCCCGGAAGACCTCAAGCAGGTACTCGGCGGCGCGGCTTATTTTCTCACCGGGCTGACTCGCTTCGCCGAAGTGCATTCATCTTTTGGCCGTTTTAAAGGGCCAGATTTTGCCTGGGAGGGCGAATTTATTGCCCTGGGTATCGGCAATGGCCGGCAGGCGGGTGGCGGGCATTTGTTATGCCCGCAGGCGCGGGTCAACGATGGCTTACTGGATGTGTGTATCGTGCCAGCCCCTGCGGATGTGGTCGAAACACTCGGCACCTTGTTGTCAGGTGGTATTAATGGCTTGCCGAGCATAGCCCTGAGCGCGCGCTTGCCGTGGCTGGAAGTCGATGCTCCAGAAGGCTTGGATATCAATCTGGACGGTGAGCCGATGGACAGCCGCCGCTTACGGTTTGTGGTGCTGCCAGCCGCTTTGCGGGTGCATTTGCCGGCCGATTCACCGTTGCTGTGCGATTAGCCCATATGCTTCACCACTGCACTGGTTGCTGCTACGCGCTTTGCGCAAGATGGCTTAGCGCTGTGCGCCTTCAGATGCGCGGCACATGGCCGATACCTTGGGCTGCAAGCTGAGCTAGACTTGGCAGATACTTTAGGAGCGCGTAATGGCCGGCATTCTTGACTCAGTTAATCAACGTACCCAAATGGTTGGTGCCAATCGCCTTGAAATTTTGATGTTTCGTTTGGCTGGGCGGCAGTTATTTGCCATCAACGTGTTCAAGGTGCAAGAGGTCTTGCAGCTGCCCAAGTTGACGTTGATGCCGCAACGTCATCCGTTTGTATGTGGCGTGGTTAATTTACGCGGCCAGACCTTGCCGGTCATCGACCTGTCGCAAGCCATCGGCATGCGTGCACAAGTGCCCAATGAAAACAGCACCATTATCGTTACTGAATACAATCGCTCGGTGCAGGCGTTTTTGGTTGGTGGGGTGGAGCGCATCCTCAATCTGAATTGGGAAGCCGTGTTGCCGCCACCCGGCGGTGCCGGTCGACAGCACTACCTCACGGCGATCACTAAGGTTGAAGACCAGATTGTTGAGGTGATTGATGTAGAGAAAGTGCTCTCGGAAATCTCACCGATGAGTAGCAAGATCTCTGCTGAAAAACTTGAAGACCCGCTGCTGGAGAAGGCCCACGGGCGTGAAGTGTTATTAGTGGATGATTCACGCGTAGCGATGAGCCAGCTGAAGGACACCATGGCGCAGCTGGATATTAAAACCCACTCGGCTAGCGACGGTTTGAAGGCCTTAATGTTGCTGCAAAAGTGGGCGGATGCTGGCATCAATGTCTCAGAAAAATTGCTGATGGTGATTACCGATGCAGAAATGCCGGAAATGGACGGTTACCGACTGACCACCGAAATTCGCACCGACCCGCGTCTGAAAGACTTGTATGTAGTCATGCACACCTCGCTATCGGGAAGCTTTAACGAGGCAATGGTGAAAAAAGTCGGTTGTAACGATTTCCTGTCTAAATTTCAGCCCGATAAACTGGTTGAGGTAGTTCGCCAACGGTTGTTGCAGGAGGAGTAAGTATTGCAATGGGCTCGGCGGCGGCACGTGCTTACGGCGCCGCTGAGGTTCATTTTACTCCTCGAAACTACTCTGGATGGCTCAACTGCTGGCGCAATAACTCCACGCGCTCACGGTTCACGCCTAAGTCAGAATGCCCCACGCGCGATGCCGAGCGCACCTCAATGGCCTGCGGGCCGAGCAAAAACTCCACGTCGTCGACAAAGCGCATGATCTGGCTGGTAAATTCAGCATGGATGTAGTCATCTTGCTCGCTAACTATTTTCGCCTGTGGCTGGCTAGCCAGTAGTGCCAGCAAGCGAGTGCGGCTTTGCGCGCTGTCGCCACTTAGAGGCAGCGCCGCAATGGCGTGTTCGCTGTCGCTGGCTTGGCTGCTGACGCAGTTGGGGCTGCTTGGGCAGTCGGTTAAGTGTCCGTCGTGCACGCCTATGTCGGTGGGTGGCGTGCCGCTACAGGCGCTAAGGGCGAGTGTTAGGGCCAGCAATGGATAGACGCGGGTGGTGTGTGTTGCGATCTTCTTCAACGCAGGGAATAAATGCATGTTGAGTCTCAGTGCTTTGTATCGTTATCCGCTTAAATCAGCGCGCGGTGAAAACCTCGCGCGGGCGCAGTTGGATGTTTTAGGTCTGAGTGGTGACCGTCGCTGGATGATAGTCGATGCGCTCACCGGGCGTTTTATAACCCAGCGGCTTTTGCCGCAATTGACTCAATTGCACGCGCGCTGGATTGATGCTGAACATCTGTTGCTCAGTCGTGCCGGGCAGCACGATTTGTTTGTGGCGCTGCCGAGTGCAGCTGCGCCGCTGCGCGCGGTAACCGTGTGGAGTGATAGCTTACAGGTGCCTGACGCCGGTGATGAGGCGGCGCTTTGGTTGAGCGAATGGCTTGGCCGGGCCTGCCGTTTGGTGCAAGTGCCGGCAACACGAGCGCGACAGGTTGACCTGGATTATGCCAAAGCGGGCGACCACGTTGGTTTTGCTGATGGGTTCCCTTTGTTGCTAATTGGCCAGGCATCGCTCGATGATTTGTCTGTGCGCGTTGGGCGGCCGTTGCCGATGTTGCGCTTTCGGCCAAATTTGGTGGTTAGCGGCAGTGATGCTTACGCCGAAGACAGCTGGAAGCGTATCCGTATCGGCGCATTGGAGTTTCGTCTGGTCAAGGGCTGTTCGCGCTGCATCATGACCACGCTTGACCCGCAGACGGGCGAGCGCAGTGCAGATCGTGAGCCGCTCGCCACCCTGAAAACCTATCGTGAACGTGATGGCGAGGTGTATTTCGGCCAGAACCTGCTACACAGTGGCCCAGGCGAACTAGCGGTGGGAATGTCCGTCGAAGTGCTTGAGTAGGCCGCTCTCAGGGCAAAGACTCACCTAGGCTTTTGCGTGTGCGCGCAGTTAACGAAACGCTGCTGGCCACACAAATAATGGCGCTCAATATGAGCGCCATTAGTATTTATTGGTCATCAAAGAAGCGTTCGTGCCAGTCAATTAGCGGCTGTGGATTATTCATCTTTTTGCCGTAAATGACCGAATATGACAGGACGTTTTGCACGTACTGGCGCGTTTCATCGAACGGGATAGTTTCTACCCATACATCGAAAGGCAAGTGTTTCGCACCTTTGAGCCACTGTCGCACCCTGCCTGGACCGGCGTTGTAAGCAGCGGTGGCAAGTACCCGATTACCGTTAAACTGACCGTGAACCTGACTCAGGTACGCGGCGCCCAGTTGAATATTGGTGTCGGGGTTAAGCACTTGTTGCGGCGAGCTCAGCGGAATATTAAAACGCTTGGCGGTTTCTTTGGCGGTTGCCGGCATCAATTGCATTAAGCCGCCAGCGCCCACTCCCGAGCGGGCGTCATTCATAAAGGCGCTTTCTTGGCGGGTAATCGCAAACACCCAGCTCGACTGCAAGCTGCGGGCTTTGGCGGCGCTGGTCAGGCTGCCCTTGTAGGCCATCGGGAAGCGGATATCCAAGTCGTCCCAATACTGCGCTTGGCTAATGGTGCGAATGGCCGGGAAATACCACTGCATGTCATAGGCCAGCTTGGCCTGAGCGACCATTTCGTCACGGCTGAACAGGCGCGTAACGTTGTACCACTCGCGCCGCGCATCAACGACTTGCCCGCGGGCGTGGAACTCCAGTGCTCTGCGGATGCCGGCCGTGCTGCGAACTTTTTCAGTGAGCTGTGGGCTCAAGACCATGGGCCGATTGTTTACTTGGTAAGGGGCTTTTAGGCGATCAGCCGACATGAAGCCGTAGAAGTCGCGTTCACCCGCCACAGGCTTATACAGGCTGATGGCCTGCTGACTTTGTGGTTGCGCCAGTTGCAAGCTGCGCGCTTGCCAGTAGCGCCAGCGATTGGTGTTGGCGAGTTCCGGGGGCAGTTTTAGCGTTAGTTGGTAGGCATCATCCCAGCGGCCGAGGCGCAGCAGCAAACGGGCACGCCACTCAGAGACATTATTGTCGAGTAACTCGGGGTCATACTTGGCCATGATCGGTAGCGCGCGGCTATCGAAACGCTTAGCCAAGAGCAGACCGATTTCACGGGCGATAGCGACCTTTTCGTTTTTTGAAAACGACTGCGTCAAGGCGTAGCTGTCCAGTAGCTTTAGCGCGAGCTCCGGATCTTGCCGCGCTAGGCGCCGCAAGCCTAGGCTGACGATGTCAGCCATCTGCGCAGTGGCGGGTGTAAAACGCGCGGTCTGCTTGAGTAATAATGGGTTTTGCGCCACTTCAACCAGCAATGCGCCTTGCTTGCTGAGCGTGGGCAGTTGGTTGGCGATATGGCTGCCTAACGAGTAGTTACGCGCTTCGCTGGCCAGCTTTAAGCGCTGCCAGCGTTTGCTCTCGGTCAGTTGGCCGGCGGCCTCCCAGCGCTCAAACAACGGGTCGCATGCTTGCGGTTGCGATTTGCCCACCAGCCAGAGTTTCTCTGCCGTGGCATTGCCGGCCTGGGTTAACCCATGAGTGAGTTGGTACTGACCGTTGAGGCAGTCGAGCTCTGTGAAATTCAGCTTGGGGTCGTAATAGGCGACAAAGGGTTGCCAGTCGCCACGCTCAGCGAGCCAGCGTAACCAGCGCAGTTTCATCCAGTTGGCTTGAGGCAGATCACCGTGATCAGCAAGAAATGCTTCGATTTCGCTGTTACTAGCGCTTTTAAGCCGGGCGGTTAATTCGTCATACGCCAAGTAAGGCTCAAGAGGGTAATCCTTTAGGGCCTGAGCGTAACGTTTGTAGGGTTCACTATTGCCCCTACTCAATGCAAGTTTGGCGGTGTCGTAATACTGGCGCTGCTGGAGCAAGCTGGTGGCGCTCACCCCGTTAGGGTTGGGCAGCAAGCAAAAAGAAGCAATTAACACGCAAGGAAGAAAATTTAATAGGCGATAGCGCATGGTAATTCCGTAGCGAATAAAAAAAATAACGACGGCGCCGTCGCTTAGAGCCCCTAGCTTAGCCCTTTGCATGCGGCGAGTGAACGGCTTACGTGGTTTACCGACGGCCAACGGGGGAAATCCAACGGTTTCGATGCGCTTAAGTCAGGTAGAATGCGCGCCCTGTTTTTGGAGAAGCTCATGACCCTGCTCAAGTTCACCGATGTGTCCCTGGCCTTCGGCGCTATGCCGCTGCTAGACAAGGTCTCGTGGCAGATCGCGCGTGGCGAGCGGGTCTGTATTATTGGCCGTAACGGCACTGGCAAATCGAGCATGCTGCGCTTGGTTAAGGGCGATCAGTTGCCCGATGACGGCAGTGTTTGGCGTGCGCCGGGATTAAAAATCGGCGAATTGCCGCAAGAATTGCCCGCCGCCGACGGGCGGACAGTGTTCGATGTGGTCGCTGAAGGTTTGGATGGCGTTGGTGCTTTGCTGGCCGAATACCATCACCTCAGCCAAAACATTCACACCGACGCCGATCTGGACAAGCTTATGCATGTTCAGCAGGATCTTGAGTCCCGTGATGGCTGGCGCCTGCAGCAACTGGTGGACAGTACCCTGAGCCGCCTGCAGTTGCCTGCGGATAAAACCTTGGCAGAGCTGTCCGGTGGCTGGCGTCGGCGCGTTTTGCTGGCGCAAGCTTTGGTCTCCGAGCCAGACTTGCTGCTGCTCGATGAGCCGACCAACCACTTGGACATTGGCGCCATCGCTTGGTTGGAAGAAGCCTTGCTGGGCTTTCCTGGCGCCGTGGTATTTATCACCCACGACCGGGCCTTCTTGCAGAGCCTAGCCACACGCATCCTTGAACTGGATCGCGGCGGCTTGATCGATTGGGATGGTGACTACGCCAGCTTCCTCGTGCACAAAGAAGCGGCGCTGGCGGCTGAAGAAACCGCCAACGCGCTATTCGACAAAAAGCTGGCCCAAGAAGAAGTGTGGATTCGGCAGGGTATTAAGGCCCGTCGCACCCGTAACGAAGGCCGGGTACGCGCCCTGAAAGCCTTGCGTAACGAGCGCAGTGAGCGCCGTGAGCGTGTCGGTGCAGCCAATATTCAGCTGGATACCTCGGAGAAATCCGGTAAGCAGGTGATGGTGATCGATAATGTCTCCTTCGCTCACGCAGGCGGCCCAGCGCTGATTAAAGATTTCTCGATGGTGTTGCAGCGTTCCGATCGCATCGGCCTGCTGGGCGCCAACGGTACGGGCAAAACCACCTTGCTGAAATTGCTGCTGGGCGACTTGCAGCCCACCAGCGGCAGTGTCGATGTGGGTACGCGTTTAGAAGTGGCGTATTTCGACCAGTTGCGCCATCAGCTGGATCTAGAAAAAACCGTGATCGATAACGTCGCCGAAGGTCGCGATTTTATTATGATCGACGGCCAAAGCCGTCATGTGCTCAGCTACTTGGGCGACTTCTTGTTCAGTCCGCAACGTGCCCGTACTCCAGTTAAAGCTTTGTCTGGTGGTGAGCGTGCGCGCTTGTTGCTGGCTAAGCTGTTCAGTAAGCCAGCTAACCTGCTGGTGCTCGATGAGCCGACTAACGACCTCGATGTAGAAACCCTCGAACTATTGGAAGAAGTGCTGCAAACCTTCCAGGGCACCGTGTTGATGGTCAGTCACGATCGGGCATTCCTCGACAATGTGGTGACCAGCACCTTGGTGTTTGAAGGTGAGGGTTTGGTACGTGAATACGTGGGTGGCTATCAGGACTGGATACGCCAAGGTGGTTCGCCGCGCTTGCTTGGGGTTGGTGAAAGTAAGTCGGGCAAAGCTGCCTTGGCAGCAGTGCCAGCCGCCGCTCCTGTGGTGAATGAGACAGCGCCCACGGTAGCCAAGAAGAAGCTAAGTTATAAAGTACAGCGCGAGTTGGATGCTATTCCGGCGCAGATCGATGAGTTAGAGCAGAAAATGGCCGTGTTGCAGGCGGAAAGTGCAGATGCCAAGTTCTATCAGCGGCCGTCCACAGAAACGGCTGCCGTGCTGCAAAACTTAGAAAGCTTGCAGCAGGAAATGGATGTTTTACTCGGCCGTTGGGCAGAATTAGACGCTTAAATTGTCGGCTGGAGAGGTGGGATGGCCATTGAATATCGCATCACTTTGGATGATGCCCACGAGTTCAGTTATCGAATTGAACTCGATCGTGATTACGATCAAAGCGTAGCTAATGTGGCGCCCAAATGGACACGGCTGGAGCATCAGCAGTGCAGTAATTGTCCGTTAAGCAAAAGTGACTTCAGTCATTGCCCGGCCGCAGTCGATCTGCATCAGGTTATTGGCGATTTTCATGGGCTTCCAGCCTTCAAAAAAGCACTGGTATGGGTGCGCACGCCTGAGCGTGAGTACACCAAACAGGTGGGTCTAGAGGAGGGCTTGCGCTCCCTGCTCGGGGTGATTATGGCCACCAGTGCCTGCCCGGTGCTCGGGCGTTTGAAGCCCATGGCGCATAACCATTTGCCGTTCGCCAATAATCAAGAGTTTGCGCTGCGCTCGGTATCACTCTATTTGACCCAGCAATACTTTAATTCCCGCGAAGGCCGTGTGGCCGACTGGGAGTTAAAAGGATTGGTCAGACAGTTTCAGCAGCTGCAGCTGGTTAATCAGGCATTTTGGCAGCGCATTCATGACACCTGTGAGGGCGACTCCAACCTGAAGGCGTTCCTGACATTTTTCTCGATGTCATCCAGCATGACTTATTCGCTGCAAACTCAGCTGCAAAAAATTCGGCCGCTGGTCATGGGCGCTAACGAGGCTGACAGTTAGGGTGCTGACTGCTTTTGGCTAAACGCGGCGAGATGAAAAAAGCTCTAGATTTGCTTTTCAGCATGCCTAGAGCTTTTTCTTTGTGTGTCCATCAGTTAGTCAGATATCAGTTTGCAGTGCCACGCTGTGCGTGGATTATTCCGGATGTTTAAGGCTTACCGCTAGAACGTCGCAGGGGGCGTCATGCAGCAGGTCATTTGCGGTTGAGCCAAGCAGTAAAGCCAAGCCATGTCGGCCGTGATTGCCGGCAACAATGAGGTCGCAGGCTTGTTCTTTGGCCAGGCGATGTATCTCTTGGCGTGGCTGCCCATAAACGAGGTGGCATTGCTCGGTACCAAGCTCTGGGTAAGCTTTAGCAAAGGTATCTATGCGCTCACGTGCTTGGTCAAACTGCTGCTGTTGCAGCATGGATAGATCCATCGGCACATCACCGGCAAATGCCATCGCCATCGGTTCAACTGCATGGATCAGCGATAGCTTGGCATTGCTGTTCTTGGCCAGCGCTTGAGCACGCAAGATGACCGGGTGGCATTCCAGCGTTAGGTCGACGGCAACCAAAATGTGGCTATAAAGCATGGCTTGTTCCTTCAGTGTGAGTGCATGTCTGTCAGTATGGCCTTTTTTACCTCTTAAGCTTTTGCGAGTCATTATGAGTTTTTGGATAATTGCACTGTTAATTGGTGTTGCGCTTAGTCCGTTGGCATGGCTTCGCCCGTCATCACGGCAAAGCCGGCAAATGGCTCAGCGCTTGGCTGCGCGTTCCATGGGTTTGGGTATGCAGTTGGCGAGCGAGACTTGGCCCCACTGGCTGCAGAAGGAGCCGCCAAGTCGTTGCCCGCAATATTATCGGGCTCGGCGCTCAGGTAATGAAGACCAGTGGTGTTATTGGCAAGTTAGTGCGGGTCAGTGGGTAAATCAGTGGCGTGAGCTGTGTGTCGACGAGCGAGTGCTAGAGCAGTTACAGCGTTTGCCTGCTGACGTGTTTAGGGCTGAGTCGGGTCAGCAGATGATTTCAGTATTTTGGGGGGAGGGTGTTGAACCGCAGGCGCTTGAGAATATAGCCGCGGTTCTTGATGTGTTGGCGTGAGGATGGAGCAGCCCGGCGCAGGCCGGGTATTAATCTCATGTGCAGTGCTAAGCAAGTGCCTGTTTAAAGATTTTTTTCCGCATATTGAGCGGAAACAGCTTCAAGACCGTCAGTGATGCTGGTTGAGTATTTATTAACCAAAAACGGCACGGTTTTCTCGTTGTAATTTTTTAGTGATTTTTCTATGTAGTGCCACTTGATGGCGATGGCTGCGACTGCTTGACGAGTTTCTGCGGTGTTTTGTGGCGCTTGCTCAAGCTGGTTTAGATTTGTATCGAAAGTGATCGCCAGTTGATCAATGCTTTTAGCGTTTTGCCCAGAAGAGCCTATAAAAGTACCGCCAACAGAAGCACTGCGCGCAGCATAACTAACGGACATCGTTTGCATTAGCAGGCTTTCATCTCGGCTTAGCTGGGTCAGAGCCGGGATGTTGTGGCCACTTTCCTGTTGGATCTTGCTGTAAAGCTCAGTGCTTACATCCAGCAGTTGTTGGCTGCGGCTGGCCAGATCAGCCACCGGCTGTAGATCGGTATAGCCCTGGCTTATAAATGTGTTGGTGAGCTGGTCTAGCTCGCTTTTATAGCCGCTCCATTGCAGCGCAAATTGCGCCAGCAGAGCTTTAGAACCTTCCCCTGGCATCTCATTTAGCTGCAGCATGAGTGCGCTGCCAGATTGCAACAATTGATCAATCATGCGTGAGTAGCGACGGTCGCCGTCCATCGCATTAAGCATGTAAAAGTTGCCGAGACTTTTTTGGGCAATTAGGCGTATTTGATGCAGCTTTAACAGTTCTTGGGATGAGCCGTTAGCATCGGCGCTGAGCGCAAAAGAAGAAAAACCAAAAGTAAGTAAAGCGCTCAGCGAAACGGCAAGCAGACTGCGGCTTGTCATGGTGCGACTCCGAAGGATTCTAGTTTGTTGTTATTTGTCACAGGTAGACCTGCGCGCACTTCTTGTGGCGACTCTACCCGGCATAGATTGATTTGGCTAGATGCACCCGGCTTAGATACTTTTGACTGGCTGGTCACGTGCGGGCATAACTATTTGCGATGATTTGCTAAAGCGTAGATGCAGAGAATCGGGGAGTGGAATTGACAAATGCTGGCTTTTCTATGATGGTGTGTGCACCCAAATCAAACGGGCGTATGAATTTTGCGTTTGCCTTGAGCAACACGCGATAGATCACGAATATCGCGTCGGTGGGTGTGCTGGGCAAAATGGACTATCCTCTGCGGCTGTGCCGTTGGTTAGTCTGGCCCCGGCGCCCGATGTGTACTGTTTAGCTTCCATACCGTGGAGATCAGTTGATGATTTACGAAGGTAAAGCCATCACGGTTAAGACTCTTGAAAGTGGCATTGTCGAATTGAATTTCGACCTCAAGGGTGAGTCCGTAAACAAGTTCAACCGTCTAACTCTGACTGACTTGCGTCAGGCTGTAGACGCCATCAAGGCCGATGGATCGATCAAAGGCGTGATTGTTAGCAGTGGCAAAGACGTATTTATCGTCGGTGCTGACATTGCTGAGTTCGTCGACACTTTCAAGCTCCCTGAAGAAGAGCTGGTTGCCGGTAGTCTGGAAACCAACAAAATCTTCAGCGACTTCGAAGACCTTGGCGTGCCAACCGTTGTGGCCATCAATGGCATCGCCTTGGGCGGTGGTTTTGAAATGTGCTTGGCGGCTGATTATCGTGTCATGTCCGAAAAGGCTGTTATTGGTCTGCCAGAAGTTAAACTGGGCATCTATCCAGGCTTCGGCGGTACTGTGCGTCTGCCACGGGTTATCGGTACTGATAACGCCGTTGAGTGGATTGCCTCCGGCAAAGAAAACAAAGCTGATGCGGCCCTTAAAGTAGGCGCTGTTGATGCTGTTGTAGCTGCCGATAAGCTGCAAGCTGCGGCTTTGGACCTGATTAAGCGCGCCATTTCTGGCGAGCTGGACTTCATGGCCAAGCGTCAGCCAAAGCTGGAAAAAATTAAGCTCAACGCTATTGAGCAAATGATGTGCTTTGAAACCGCTAAAGGTTTCGTTGCAGGTCAAGCTGGCCCGAATTATCCGGCGCCGGTTGAAGCGATCAAGACCATCCAGAAAGCCGCCAACTTTGGCCGTGATAAAGCTCTGGAAGTTGAAGCTGCTGGTTTCGTTAAACTGGCCAAAACTTCGGTTGCGGCGAGCTTGATCGGTCTGTTCTTGAATGACCAAGAACTGAAGAAAAAAGCTAAAGACTACGATGCTGTAGCCAAAGACGTGAAACTGGCTGCCGTGCTCGGCGCTGGCATCATGGGTGGTGGCATCGCTTATCAGTCGGCGTCCAAAGGCACACCGATCCTGATGAAGGATATCCGTGAAGACGGTATCCAGTTGGGTCTAAGCGAAGCCAGCAAATTGCTCAGCAGCCGTGTTGCTAAAGGGCGTCTGTCGGCTGAGAAAATGGCCGTTGCACTGAATGCAATTCGTCCGACCCTGTCTTACGGTGACTTCGGTAACGTTGATATCGTGGTTGAGGCAGTTGTTGAAAACCCGAAAGTTAAGCAGATCGTGCTGGCTGAGGTTGAAGGCTTTGTTCGTGAAGATGCGATTCTGACTTCTAACACTTCGACTATCTCCATCAACTTGCTGGCTCAGGCGCTCAAGCGTCCAGAGAACTTCTGCGGTATGCACTTCTTTAACCCGGTGCACATGATGCCGCTGGTTGAAGTTATCCGTGGTGAGAAGTCTAGCGACGTTGCTGTAGCGACTACCGTTGCTTACGCGAAGAAGATGGGCAAGACCCCGGTAGTTGTTAATGACTGCCCGGGCTTCTTGGTTAACCGTGTACTGTTCCCGTACTTCGGCGGTTTCGCTAAGTTGGTCAGCGCCGGTGTGGACTTCGTACGCATCGACAAAGAAATGGAAAAGTTCGGCTGGCCTATGGGCCCGGCATACCTGATGGACGTGGTCGGCATCGACACCGGTCACCACGGTCGTGACGTTATGGCTGAAGGCTATCCAGACCGTATGAAAGATGACCGTCGTTCCGCAATTGATGCTTTGTATGATGTTAATCGTTTGGGTCAGAAAAACTCTAAAGGTTTCTACGCTTACGAGATAGACAAGCGCGGCAAGCAAGTAAAAGTTGCGGACCCTGCTGTTCTCGAATTGCTCAAGCCTGTGATTTACGAGCAGCGTGAAGTGACCGACGAAGACATCATCAATTGGATGATGATTCCGCTCTGCCTAGAAACGATTCGTTGCTTGGAAGACGGCATTGTTGACACCGCAGCTGAGGCCGATATGGGCCTGATCTACGGTATTGGCTTCCCGCCGTTCCGTGGTGGTGCTTTGCGTTACGTCGACAGCGTCGGTGTAGCCGAATTCGTAGCCCTGGCCGATAAATATGCCGAACTGGGTGCGTTGTACTTCCCGACTGAAAAGCTGCGTGAAATGGCTAAAAACGGCCAGAAGTTTTTCGGTTAAGCGCGACGACTAGAGCGAGAAATAAGATATGAGCTTTAATCCAAGAGACGCGGTTATTGTTGATTTTGGTCGTTCCCCGATGGGGCGCTCAAAAGGTGGAATGCACCGTAATACCCGTGCAGAGAACCTGTCAGCTAACCTGATTACCGGTGTTCTGGCGCGTAATACCAAGCTAGATCCGGCTGAAGTAGAAGACGTGATCTGGGGTTGTGTAAACCAAACCCTGGAGCAAGGCTGGAACATCGCACGGATGGTGTCGTTGATGACGCCAATCCCGCACACCAGTGCTGCGCAAACCGTTAGCCGCCTTTGTGGTTCATCCATGAGCGCTCTGCACACAGCCGTGCAAGCGATTCAAACTGGCAATGGCGACGTGTTCGTTATTGGCGGCGTTGAGCACATGGGCCACGTCAGCATGATGCACGGCGTTGATCCTAACCCGCACATGTCGCTGTACGCGGCTAAAGCCTCGGGCATGATGGGTTTGACTGCAGAAATGCTCGGCAAAATGCATGGCATTAGCCGTGAGCGCCAAGATGCATTTGGTGAGCGTTCGCACCGTTTGGCGCAAAAAGCCACAGTTGAAGGCAAGTTCAAGGATGAAATCATCCCGATGCAAGGCTACGACGAGAATGGCTTCCTGAAAGTTTTCGACTACGACGAAACCATTCGTCCGGAAACTACTCTGGCCAGCTTGGCGGCGCTTAAGCCTGCGTTCAATCCAAAAGGCGGCACTGTGACTGCGGGTACTTCCTCGCAAATCACTGACGGCGCTTCTTGCATGATCGTTATGTCGGCTCAGCGTGCTAAGGACTTGGGCATTGAGCCTATGGCCATTGTTCGCTCGATGGCAGTTGCCGGTGTTGATCCAGCAATCATGGGTTACGGCCCAGTACCGTCGACGCAGAAAGCACTTAAGCGTGCTGGTCTGAGCATTGATGACATTGACTTCTTCGAATTGAACGAAGCCTTTGCTGCTCAGGCTTTGCCTGTGTTGAAAGACCTGAAACTCGTCGACAAGATGGAGCAGAAGGTTAACCTGCACGGTGGCGCTATTGCACTTGGTCACCCGTTCGGCTGCTCAGGCGCACGGATTTCCGGTACTCTGTTGAACGTCATGAAGCAAAATGGCGGCTCGCTTGGCGTAGCCACCATGTGCATTGGCCTTGGCCAAGGCATTAGCACCGTTTTCGAACGCGTTTAATCGTTCGTTAAGGTAAAAGCCGGGGCCTTGTGCCCCGGCTTTTGTTTATCTGGGTTAAATACTTCAGGAGCATGGTTATGTTTCTTCAACCAGGTATCTATCGCCATTACAAAGGCCCGCAATACCGGGTATTTGGCTTGGCAAGACACAGCGAAAGCGAAGAGTGGATGGTTGTCTACCAGACGCTATACGGCGATTACGGACACTGGGTTCGCCCCTTGAGCATGTTTACCGAAGTGGTTGAGGTGGATGGCCAGGCAGTGCCGCGTTTTGCCTTGATTACGGCTGAAGAGTCGAGCTATTCCAAGTCTTGAATCGGCAATGTGCGCTTGTCGCGCTTGACCTGAGCTCTAAGGCCACTATATATAGCGGTGCCGCATGAGCTGGCACATATTCTTCTTCTCTGAATTCAGGAACTTTCCGATCCATGGGTAAATCGCTGGTAATCGTGGAATCCCCGGCCAAGGCCAAGACCATCAACAAGTATTTGGGCAACCAGTACGTGGTGAAGTCGAGCATCGGCCACATCCGAGACCTGCCTACTAGTGGTTCGGCAAGTGCAGCCAAAGAACCGGTCAAGCGCGGTAAGGCCGCTGCTGATGCGCCGGTACTGACCGCTAAGGAGAAGTCTAAGCGTCAGCTCGTCGCGCGCATGGGCGTCGATCCTGAGCATGGCTGGAAGGCCCATTACGAGATTCTGCCGGGTAAAGAGAAGGTCGTCGAAGAACTGCGGCGTTTAGCCAAAGATGCCGACACCATCTACCTCGCAACCGACTTGGACCGCGAGGGGGAGGCAATTGCCTGGCACTTGCGCGAGGCCATTGGTGGGGATGACAGTCGCTATAAGCGCGTGGTCTTCAATGAAATTACCGAGAAAGCCATTAAAGAAGCGTTTTCTAAGCCTGGCGAACTCGATATCAATCGAGTCAACGCTCAACAGGCCCGGCGTTTTCTTGATCGGGTAGTGGGCTATATGGTTTCACCGTTGCTGTGGGCGAAAATTGCCCGCGGCTTGTCTGCCGGTCGAGTGCAGTCGGTTGCAGTTAAATTAGTGGTTGAGCGCGAGCGTGAAATCCGCGCTTTCAACCCTGAAGAGTACTGGGATATTCACGCTGATCTTGGCACTGTCAAAGGCGCCAATGTGCGTTTTGAAGTGGCCCGTGAAAATGGTGAAGCCTTCAAACCAGTCAACGAAACTCAAGCCATGGCTGCGCTGGAAAAGTTAAAAGCCTCCAGCTACAGCATTGCTAAGCGAGAAGACAAACCAACCAGCAGCAAGCCTGGTGCACCGTTCATTACCTCCACTCTGCAGCAGGCTGGCAGCACGCGCCTGGGCTTTGGTGTGAAGAAGACCATGATGATGGCTCAGCGCTTGTATGAGGCGGGTTACATCACCTATATGCGTACCGACTCGACCAACCTCTCGGCGGATGCCGTAGAGATGGTGCGCGGCTTCATTGAAGGTGAGTTTGGTAAGCAATACTTGCCCGCTGCGCCCTTGGTTTATTCAAGCAAGGCTGGCGCACAAGAAGCGCACGAAGCGATTCGTCCTTCCGATGTAAATCTCAAGCCGACCCAGTTAACCGGTATGGAGCGCGATGCAGAACGTTTGTATGAGTTGATTTGGCGGCAATTCGTGGCGTGCCAAATGCCGCCTGCCGAATACTTATCAACTACCGTTACTGTCGCTGCCGATACTTTTGAGCTGCGTGCCAAGGGTAGAATTCTCAAGTTCGACGGTTACACCCGTGCCTTACCGCAGATCACTAAAAGCGGCGATGACGATGTACTGCCCGATATGCTCAAGGGCGAAACGCTGAAATTGATCAAGCTAGATCCGCTCCAGCACTTCACCAAGCCACCGGCGCGCTTCTCCGAAGCCAGCTTGGTGAAAGAAATGGAGAAGCGTGGCATCGGTCGGCCATCTACCTATGCGGCGATTATTTCTACCATCCAAGATCGCGGCTATGTGGCCTTGCACAATCGCCGTTTTTACTCAGAGAAAATGGGCGATATTGTTACCGAGCGCCTTAGTGAGAGTTTCTCGAATCTAATGGATTACGGCTTCACCGCTGGCATGGAAGAGCATCTTGATGACGTCGCGCAGGGCGGTCGTGACTGGAAAAACGTCCTTGATGAGTTTTATGGCGACTTCAAGAAAAAGCTAGAAGTGGCTGCTGAAGGCGAAACTGGCATGCGTGCCAATTTGCCAACCCTGACCGATATTGCCTGTCGCGTCTGTGCGCGGCCGATGATGATTCGTACCGCCTCAACGGGTGTGTTCTTGGGTTGCTCTGGCTATAGCTTGCCACCCAAGGAGCGCTGCAAAGAGACCTTGAATTTGGTTGCTGGTGATGAAATTGCCGCCGATGACGAGGGTGAGTCAGAATCGCTAGTCTTGCTCGGCAAACATCGCTGTGCGAAATGCGACACGGCGATGGATGCTTACCTCTTAGATGAAACGCGCAAGCTGCACATCTGTGGCAATAACCCTGATTGCACCGGTTACGAAGTTGAGCATGGCCAATATCGAATTAAGGGTTATGAAGGGCCAAGCTTAGATTGCGACAAGTGCGGCAGTCAGATGCAGTTGAAAACCGGGCGTTTTGGAAAGTTCTTTGGTTGCACCAATAGCGAATGCAAAAACACCCGTAAATTGATGAAAAGCGGTGAAGCTGCGCCGCCGAAAATGGATCCGGTGAAAATGCCGGAGCTAAAGTGCGAGAAAGTTACGGATACTTACGTGCTGCGTGACGGTGCAGCGGGGATGTTCTTGGCTGCGAGTCAGTTCCCGAAGAATCGTGAAACGCGTGCGCCGTTGGTGCTGGAGATTATTCCGCATAAGGCAGAGATCGATTCTAAGCACCACTACCTGTGTGATGCACCGAAGAAAGACCCGGATGGTAATCCGGCGATTATTCGCTTCAGTCGTAAAACCCGTGAGCAATACGTGCAGACAGAAGTAGAGGGCAAGCCTACGGGCTGGCGTGCTTTCTTCCGTGACGGTGCTTGGGTGGTCGAAGACAAGCGCTGATGGTGTAAACCGGCGTCTGCCTTGATAGGCGCCGGTTAAATACCCGTAACTGATCTTGAGGCTGCTGTTATGGCTTACGAACTCTATACCCGCACAAATCAAAAAATATATTACGCAGGCTTGGCGCTTGCCTCATGGAAAAAGGCAGATGAAGGCCGTGCGCCCAATGCACAGGCTTTAATTCAAGCCGAGCGTGAAACCAGTCTGTTCCATCTATATGGTGCATTGCTTGGGCTTTGTCATGAGATCGCCGGTTTTTACCATATCGCCGGCGCTACTGCGCCGCGGGTCGAACTGCTACTCAATAAAGATGTTCTAACGGCTGCGCCTAGCCCTGAAATGGCCGAGTTGGTTGAGTTAGCGCAAAATAGCCAAACGTGGCTGGCGCAGCTACTGGTTGCTTACGCAGACTTATTTACACCACCACAGGCACCGAAGCAGGCAAAAATTGATCCTACGCTGCCACTAATTGCCACGGTGAGTCTGGATGAAGACGTTACCCAGCTGTCGCGTGAGCAGCTGGAATCTTGGCGTCAGCAGCTCAAAAGCTTGGCTTTGCGTTTTCGCGAGTCGCTCAGTGAATGGTGATTGGCGCTGATCACGCTTGAGCATGCCTGTTACAATGGGCGGCTTACGTGGAGATATCAGTTTATGCCTACATCTTTTCTAGAAATCGTCGAGCTACCGGATGGGCGTATTGCCCTGCGCCGCGCAGATGATGAACACGCGTTGGTCACTCTAGAGTTTTCTGACGATGCTAAGGCTTTTTTGCATGGCCAGCATGTTGATGTGGCCAAGGCCATGATGAGTGTTGGCGTGCAAATGGCTGGCCGCTTGGCCGAGGGCGAGATGCCTCTCGATGATAAGCCACAGGTTCTACACTGAGGTCTGCACCGTCTATAGCAGCTAAACACTGCACAGACTGCAGGCCTAGATAGGCTTGTAGTACTGGCTAGATAAGTTTGCTTAGGCACCTGCGGGTGCCTTTTTTATTTCTCTAGCTAATGCCTATGCTGTGGTTATTTTTGATTAATGTTCAGGCTTTGGGTGCTGCCAGCGTTGGCGGCGCAGGCCAGTAATTGTTGAGTCAAGCGGTCCAGTGGCTGCAACCAGCTAACTACAGTATGGCTGCGGCCGAGACGTAAGGCTGAGCAGGCGAGGTCGCGGGCACTTTGTTTGCCGTGTGGATGCAGCAGTAAAATACGCTCACGGTTTAAGCCAGCATCCCTTAGCCAGGTTCGAGTAAGGCTGTTGGGTGGGGCTATTAATGTCAGCCAGCGCGCATCTTGATTTAGGCTCAACTCGCGCAAAATCGGCGCGAGTAGGTTTAGGCAGTGTGTGGAGGCGCCACGCAGTGATAACTCGCTCACGGCGTCGGTCTCTTCTGTCCAGTTCAGCTCAGCGCTATCGATAGCAGTAGCGCTCATTGGTTGAGCCAGAAATGCTTCGAAGAGCGGTAGTTGAGCTTGATCAAATGCCTGTGGCAACTGCATGAGGCCTCCTTTAGCGGCGAATTACGCCGACACTCAAACCTTCTATCACCAGCTCTTGCTGTTCAAGATCGATTTCAATAGGTGCGAACTCGGGGTTTTCGGCAATTAGCCGGACCTTCGAGCCGATGCGTTCAAAGCGCTTAACCGTTACCTCATCATCGATACGAGCCACGACGATTTGGCCGTTTTTAGCTTCGCGGGTGGTGTGTACGGCAA
Source organism: Pseudomonas sp. (assembly GCA_037968715.1). Lineage (GTDB taxonomy): Bacteria > Pseudomonadota > Gammaproteobacteria > Pseudomonadales > Pseudomonadaceae > Aquipseudomonas. Next base: position 4,124 of record JBBKVZ010000224.1, on the reverse strand, counting down.
GCAGGTCGCCATCGAGGATGCCGACGTCTTTCATACTCATGCCGCGAACGCGCAATAGGTAATCGGCGCGCGGATGGAAAAAACCTGGGTTAATCTGGCAGGACTCTTCTATATGCTGTTGCGCCAGAATGGGTGCGCCGGCTGCTACCCGGCCGATGACCGGTAAGCCTTGATCCTCGGTGCGTGGCTCGAAACCCGGAATGCGAATGCCTCGCGAGGCGCCTGGGGTCATTTCAATGGCGCCTTTGCGCGCGAGCGCCTTGAGGTGCTCTTCTGCGGCGTTAGGTGATTTAAAACCCAGCTCTTGGGCGATTTCTGCACGAGTGGGTGGGAAGCCGTGTTCTTCAAGGCAGTGCTTAATGAAAGCTAGGATTTCTGCTTGGCGTGGCGTTAACTTGATCATGGTTTTGGTCTGTCTGTTTATACAGGTGCTGTGATTATATCCAGTGAATTGCGCTTGGCAATCATTGTCTTGATATTTACATCCCGGGCATTGGCAGTCGTGACCTGTAGCTTATTGCCGCCGCCCGGCGTCTAGATTGTTACCTGTGCCCTGAGCGCTGTGGCTACCCGATGTTTCGAGATGTTTGCGAGCGTTTACTCAGCGTGCTAAAACATATGTTTTAAACAAGTGTCTGGTAGGCGGATAAAGCATGGCGCAGTCCGAAACTGTCGAACGAATACTCGATGCGGCAGAGCAGTTGTTTGCTGATAAAGGTTTCTCCGAAACATCCTTGCGGCTAATTACCGGTAAGGCCGGGGTTAACTTAGCAGCGGTGAACTATCACTTTGGTTCGAAGAAAGCCTTGATTCAAGCGGTGTTCTCGCGCTTTTTGGGTCCGTTTTGCACCAGCCTCGAGCGTGAACTCGATCGGCGTCAGTCCAAACCAGACCCCAAGCTAACGCTTGAGCAGTTGCTGGAGATTCTGGTTGAGCAGTCTTTAGCGGTAAGCCCTCGCAGCGGCAATGACCTGTCGATTTTTATGCGCCTGTTGGGGCTGGCCTTCAGTGAGAGTCAGGGCCATTTGCGCCGTTACTTGGAAGATATGTACGGCAAGGTATTCCGTCGCTACATGTTGCTGCTCAACGATGCGGCGCCACGTATACCGCCACTTGAGCTGTTTTGGCGGGTGCATTTTATGCTCGGTGCTGCGGCGTTTAGCATGTCGGGTATAAAAGCGTTGCGGGCGATTGCTGAGAATGACTTCGCGGTAAACACATCCATCGAGCAGGTTATGCGTTTGATGGTGCCTTTTCTGGCGGCGGGTATGCGCGCGGACACGGGTGTTACCGACGAGGCTTTGGCGAATGCGCAGTTGAAAATTCGCAGTAAAGCTTCTCAATCTGCCCTTAGGGTTTAATACTTGGCGGTGGGCGTAGCGAAGCAGATCGGCTAAGCTTGCCGCCCATGCGTACCCTTGATTTTCTTCATATATCTTTGGCAGACCAGCAGCTCTATGGCTTTGCCGATGGCCAATTGCTTCTGCGCGTGCCGGTGTCTTCGGCGCTGAATGGCGCAGGCGAATTAAACGGCTCAGGTTGCACCCCCTTGGGTTTACATCAGGTGCGCGCCAAAATTGGTGACGGCTTACCCATTGGCGCAGTATTGCGCGGGCGACGTTGGACCGGTGAGTTGTACTCGGCGCAGTTGCAGGCTGACTTTCCTCTGCGCGACTGGATCTTAACTCGAATACTGTGGCTAAGCGGCTGCGAGCCGGGGCGTAATCGGGGCGGGGCAGTTGACACATTCCGCCGTTATATCTATTTGCATGGCACCCCCGACAGCGAGCCCATGGGCGTTGCGCTGTCGCATGGCTGCGTGCGTTTACGTAATGACGACTTGATCCGGCTGTTTGCACGGGTGCCGCTGCATTGCCGGTTAATGATTGATTCGCCCGCATGTCCGCAATGGGCTGCGGCTGACTGTGCAGGTTGATTACAGGTGACGACAGATTCTATGCAAGGTTCATTGATGCTCGATATCGCTGGCACTTGGCTGACCGCCGAAGACCGCCAGTTGCTTCGCCAGCCGCAAGTGGCGGGGTTGATTTTGTTTGCCCGTAATATTGAGTCGCCACGCCAAGTTCGCGAGCTGAGCATGGCAGTGCGCGCCTTGCGGGCCGACTTGCTGTTGGCTGTCGATCAGGAAGGCGGTCGCGTACAGCGCTTGCGTCAAGGCTTTGTGCGCTTGCCGGCAATGGCCGCCATCGCCGGTCATGCCAATGCCAGGCAGTTGGCCGAACACTGTGGCTGGTTGATGGCCACAGAAGTGCTAGCGGTTGGCCTGGACCTGAGTTTTGCGCCGGTACTGGATTTGGATTTCCAGCGCAGCAAGGTGGTTGGCAGTCGCTCTTTTAGCGGCAATCCGCAACTGGCCACCGAGCTGGCTGGAGCATTTATTCACGGTATGCAAGCTGCCGGTATGGCCGCTACGGGTAAGCATTTTCCCGGTCACGGCTGGGCTGAAGCAGACTCCCATGTAGCCATTCCGGTGGATGAGCGCAGTCTCGAGGAGATTCGTACCGTCGATTTACAACCCTTCAAATTGCTCAGTAAGCAGCTGGCTGCGGTAATGCCTGCCCATGTGATTTATCCGCAGGTCGATGCCTTGCCGGCAGGTTTCTCACGGCGCTGGTTGCAGGATATTTTGCGCGGCGAGTTGCAGTTTGACGGGGTTATTTTCAGCGATGACTTGTCGATGGCCGGCGCCCATGTGGTGGGCGATGCAGCCAGTCGCATTGAGGCCGCATTGTCGGCTGGCTGCGACATGGGCCTGGTGTGCAATGACCGTGCAGCCGCCGAGCAGGCCTTATGCGCCCTGCAACGTTTGCGGGTGCGTCCGCCGCAAGGTTTGCAGCGCATGCGCGGGCAAGCCGTCGCCTGTACCGATTACCGCCAGCATCCCCGCTGGCTGACTGCTGTGGGTGCCTTGCGCGCCGCGCAGTTGATTGATTAAGGCCAACCGCTTAGCTGAGGAGCATGCATGACTGTTTACGCAATTATTGGCGGCACCGGTCTGACTGAGTTAGACGGTTTGACTATCGATGCGGCGCTGAACATGGTCACGCCTTATGGCGAGTCCTCGGCTGCCGTGATGCGTGGCAGTTTTGCGGGTCGGGAAGTGTTGTTTCTGGCTCGTCATGGCCACCCGCACCGAATTGTGCCCCATGAAGTTAACTATCGCGCCAATCTCTGGGCGCTTAAGCAAGCCGGTGCCGAGGCCATTATTGCGGTGAACGCGGTCGGTGGCATTCACCGCGACATGCCCGCTGGGCATTTTTGCGTGCCAGAGCAGATTATCGATTACAGCTATGGCCGCGAGCACAGCTTCTTTGTCGGTGAGCTTACGCAGGTTAACCATATCGATTTCAGCTACCCCTATGACGCCGCCTTGCGCGCCCAGTTACTGGACGCATTGCATGCGCAGGGTTGTTCATTCAGTAATTTTGGTGTGTATGGCTGCACGCAAGGACCACGCCTGGAGACAGCGGCAGAAATCGTGCGGATGCAGCGTGATGGCTGCGACATTGTCGGCATGACGGGCATGCCGGAGGCGGCGCTGGCCCGTGAGCTTGAGCTGCCGTATGCCTGCTTGGCGTTGGTGGTCAATCCGGCGGCCGGTAAATCCAGCGGGCTGATTACTATGGCTGAGATCGAGCGCGTACTGGCGGCTGGCATGGCGCAAGTCAAAGCTACACTCACCCACGTGCTGGCGAGCTATAGGCTTGCGCATAAAAAAACCGCCGGGCTGGCGGTTTTTTTATGTGCGTAAGTTAAACGCAGTTAAAGCACTTACAGCGGCGAAATCTTGATTAATACGCCGAGGCTGCCGTGATCCAGATAAGTGACCTGATCGTTCTTCAGGCGGCGGCTTTGTTTGATGTGTTCGCTACTTTCGACCATGCCGTCGGCGTCAAATTGGTTAGCCCAGAAATCGGCAGTGGCATCGACAAAACTGTCCTGCTGGAGGGTCAAGATGCCTTGGGCCGGGAACTGGCCGAGTTGTTCTTGGCCGTTGCTGAGGGCGATTTTAACCGGCGCTGCGCCAACGCTCTGCTGCCAAGCTCGATGCAATAACACCTCGTAGCCATTGGCTGGGCTGAGTTTGGCCGCTTCGTCATTCA
>JBBKVZ010000223.1:0-2606 GCA_037968715.1 Pseudomonas sp. | reverse complement strand
ATCGCCAGTAGGTGATCAATGCCCAATAAGGGGTGCGCCAAGCCGGCCAGTAGGCCGCTAGAAGCGTGGCCGGGGTGGGCAAATGCCAACATGGGGCTGAGTAACAGGCTAAGGGCCAGTAGCGCTTTGCTAGGTTTCATAAAGTGTCTCCTTGACGGTGATGAAGCGGCCGTTACGCCGCCCATTCAAGCAACGTTGAGCATGCCGTGGCGTTCGATAAACTCGATGATTTGCTCAAGGCCTTGACCGGTTTTTTGATTGCTGAATACGAAGGGCTTAGTGCCGCGCATCCGCCGTGTGTCGCTGTCCATCAGGGTCAGCGAGGCGCCAACTAATGGTGCCAAGTCGATTTTATTGATCACCAATAAGTCAGACTTACAAATGCCCGGGCCACCTTTACGTGGCAGCTTGTCGCCGGCAGATACGTCGATCACGTACAGGGTTAAATCTGACAGCTCGGGGCTGAAGGTGGCCGATAGGTTGTCGCCGCCCGACTCGACAATAATCAGCTCAAGGCCGGGAAAGCGCCGATTAAGTTGGTCGATGGCCTCGAGGTTAATCGAGGCGTCTTCGCGGATCGCGGTGTGCGGACAGCCGCCGGTTTCCACGCCAATGATGCGCTCGGGGGCCAAAGCCGCATTGCGCACTAGAAACTGCGCATCTTCCTGGGTGTAAATGTCGTTGGTGACTACCGCGAGGTTATAGCGATCGCGCAACGCCAGGCACAGGGCCAGAGTCAGGGCGGTTTTGCCGGAGCCGACGGGGCCGCCGATACCGATTCGCAGGGGTTGGCTGTGCATCTGTGAGTCTCCTGATTACGAGCGAAATAAACGGCTGTACTGGCGCTCATGCGCCATGCTGGCCAAGGCTAGGCCGAAGCTGGCGCTGCCCCATTGGGCCGGCGCCAAGTTGCTGGCCTGCTGCTGCGCAAGGCTGAGCAGAGGTATCAGTTGTGAGGTCAAACGTTGCGCGGCTTGCTGGCCTAGCGGCAGGGTTTTCATCAGTACCGCCAGTTGGTTTTCCATCCAGCCCCACAACCAAGCGCTCAGGGCCTCTGCTGGGGTAATGCCCCAGGCGCGTGCGGCCAGAGCCCAGCTGAGCATCAGGCTGGGTTCGCCAGTGCGCGCCAACGTGGCGCGCGCCGCCTCGTCCAGCTCCGGCAGTTGCTGCAGCAGTTGTTGCAACGAGTAGCCCATCTGGCGGTTTTCTTGCTGTAGCTCGCGGCTTTCACGACTGGCCCGTTGGCGTTCGGCGAGCCCGAGCAGTTCGTCCCAGTCGGCTAAGTTGGCTGCTGCGCAGTGGGCCAGCAGCAGGGGCGCATCAAAGCGGGCGAGGTTTAGCTGTAGTTGATCGGCGATCCATGCATGGGCGCTATGCGGGTCGCACACCAGGCCTTGTTCCACAGCCATTTCCAGGCCCTGCGAGTAGCTGTAGCCGCCAATTGGCAGCTGCGGGCTGGCTAGGCGCAGTAAGGCCCAGACGTTGCTGTTCAAGGGCGTGCGCCAAATTGATGCAAGCGCGGTGCGTAGCTGAACTCGGCATCGCCAGCGTGGGAGTGGTGATGACCACCGCCATACGCGCCGTGCTCCGGTTGATAGGGCGCCTCCAGCAGTTCCACATGGGCGCCTAATTGCTCAAGCATGGCCTTAAGCACGTAGTCGTCGGGCAAGCGCAGCCAGCCATCGCCCAATTGCAGAGCCACATGGCGGTTGCCCAAGTGATAAGCTGCGCGCATCAGCTCGAAGGCATTGGCGCAGGTCACGTGCAGCAAGGGTTCTGGCCGTGCGCAGACGCGCACAATGCGCCCGTCTTGGGCTTGCAAGCATTCGTTGTGTTGCAGCGGTGGCTGGCCGCGCTCGAGGAACAGGCCGACGTCTTCGCCGGTGGTGGTGAAGCAGCGCAGGCGACTCTTGCTGCGCGCTTCAAAGCTCAGCAGTAACTCGGCGTCCCAGTGTGGCTGGGGCGGCAGGCGGTGATGGATAACCAGCATGGCGACATTCCGTCAGGGTGAATGGCGCTAATAAAGCAAGGGTGGTGCCAAGGGCCTGTGCAGCCCGTGGTTTTGCCCCGCTGCGGGCTTGCTGATTAATTTGACGGCTTAGCCAGGATTTATTTGGTGCGCAGGGTTGTTGGTTGCACTGCTCTGGTGCGCCACTACTTTGAAGGTTTCTCCAGCCCCAGCCAATGTTTGCCGCCGATCATGATAAAACGCATTTGCTGGGTGATTTTCGCCTCGGCGCACAGGTGCGCGGGCAGTGTGGCTGCCGGTGGGTCGATGAGTTCCGGCAGGGTGGCGAAGACGGTTTTTACCACTAAGTCGGCGATCACATCCATGGACATATCGTCCAGATGCGGCATGCGGTTCATCAACTTGAGGTCGGCGGTTAAATCGTCGGTAATGTTCTGGCGTAGATCACTGAGAATCTGCCGAACCGGCTGTGAGCCGCCGTATTGCTCGCGGGCGAGAAACAAGAACTGTGAGCGGTTGGCGGCCACCGCGTCGAGGAAGATGCGCACCCCAGCATCCGACATGCTGCCTTCGGAAAACTCGTTGCGGCGCACTTGCTTGAGGGTTTCGCGGAAGGTTTCGCCAACCTCGGTCACCA
>JBBKVZ010000222.1:0-6149 GCA_037968715.1 Pseudomonas sp. | reverse complement strand
ATAAAGGGCGCGGTCACCAGATTACCAGCGGCGTCCAGATCGCCAGCGCTGGCTTCGACTAAGGCCGGCTGCTCGATGATTGCAGCAATGCGTTCGCCGTCTAGTTCGATACGGTACAGGCCAGGTTGCTTGCGTAGGCGGGCGTTGACGATATTCATCCACTATTCCTCGTATTGCGCGGCGGCGAGAGCCGCCAGATTTGCAGGGCCACGACGATGCTCAGGCGATCATGCGGATCGTTGAATGCACAACCGGTCAGAGTTTCGGTACGTTGTTAACCATTGCTTGCATGGCGCTGTCCGAGCAAAGCGGCCGGGCAGATTTGCGCAAGTAACCACGCGCAAAAAAAACGCCCCTGCCGGAAGAGTCCCGCAGGGGCGCTGGTAGCAAAGAGCAGATTAGTCTGTCAGCGCTCTGGTTGCCGGCATTTCCTGCTGGAAGGTACTCATTGGCGACTCGTAAACTTCGCCACCAGTACCTGGCATGATTTCAAAGCCCATGTTGAATGTAGTCAGCATGCCGGCCAGTTGATCGATCGGCTTAGGATCTCCCGTAAGCTTGGCTTTGCCATTTTTGATCTGATCTTTGAGCGTGATCGCACCCATCATCACTTGTTCCAAATCACTGCGATTAATGGTCATGGTCAGGTCAGCTTTTTTGTCTTGAAAGCCTTTGATATTGCTCAGCGTGGAGTTGCTCAGTTCCACCACATACTCTTCGCCGTTATCCGGAGTTTTCAGGTTCATCACGAAATGCAGACCGTCGGCTTTCTCGTAATCCAAGCGAATGCCGAGGAAATCCAGCCACAGCCCCGTACTCATGGCGCGAATCATATCGGGACCGCTGCTCTTTGGTGAGGCGCCTTTGGGAATGCCATTGCGTAACTCAAGGGCAGCCGCGAGGAAGCTATTGCGTACGCTTGGGCTTTCCTTCTGGTAGCCGATCTGCTCAAAGGTGTCGGCCAGCAAGTCTTTAGCCGGTTGGTTTTTCGGCTCTGCATAGACCAATTTATTGAGAATCTCCATGGCGTGGCGATATTTGCCCTGATCGTAGAGCTCCTTGCCCTTAGCCATGATCTTGGCGGAGCCGCCCATCATTTCCACATAGAGCGGTGCTGAGTCACGCGGCGACAAAGGCATCAGGGTGGCCGGGTTGGCATCCCAGTAGCCCAGATAGCGGTTCAGCACTGCACGACTGTTGTGTTCCTCGGAGCCGTGGTAGCTGTGCGCCGCCCACTGGTTTTGCAGGCTCTTGGGTGGGTGGTAGACGTTATGTACTTCGTTGATGGTGACGCCTTGGTTGGCCAGGTGCAGCACTTCATTATTCAAGTTGGCGTAGATGTCGCGCTGGGTACGCATGACTTCCTGAATCCGCTCGTTGCCCCAGCGTGGCCACGTGTGTGAGGCAAACATTACCTCGGCCTGATTACCAAACCGATACAAGGCGACATTGATGTTTTTCGACCACGCCAACGCATCGCGTACCAATGCGCCGCGCAGGGTGTAGATGTTGTGCACGGTGCCCGTGATGTTCTCGGCGGCCCAGAAGGCTTTGTAGTCTGGGAACCAGGTGTTCATTTCGGCCGGCGCTTCGGTGCCCGGGGTGTTCTGGAACACCATCTTCACGCCATCGACGGTCATGTCCTTGAAGTCGCCATCAATGGTCACGTTCGGCGGAATCAGGCCGAGGTTACCGGCAGCGGTGTTTTTACCAATCGACTGATCGACATGGCCGTATGGGCTACGTGGCAGCAGAACGCCGTACTGGTAGAACATGCGGCGGGTCATGGCGTTGCCGGCATAGATGTTTTCCGAGATGGCGTGATCCATGAAACCAACCGGGGCGATAATTTTTACTTTGCCGCTGATTACGTCGGCCTCGTCAACCACGCCGCGCACGCCACCGAAGTGGTCAGCATGGGAGTGGGAGTAAACCACGGCCACTACCGGGCGCTCGCCGACCTGCTCATTGATGAATTTCAAGGCGGCACGAGCGGTTTCCTTAGCCGTCAGCGGGTCAAAAACGATCCAGCCAGTATCACCCTTGACGAAGGTGATATTGGCCAAGTCGTAACCGCGAACCTGATAGATCTTGCCCGGCACCACTTCATACAGCCCGTAGGCCATGTTCAGCACCGCCTGGCGTTGCAGTGATGGGTTAATGCTGTCGTATTGCTTGTCGGTCAGCAGGAAGTCATAGCTGCCCATGTCCCAAGCCACGTTACCGGCATCAGCCATGATTTTTTTGTAGCCCGGCGCGGCGATAAAACCTTTCTTGGCTTCATCAAAGTCGCGTTTGTCTTCAAACGGGAATTTCTTCAAAACGGCTTTTTGCGCTTCAATGGTGAATGTCGAAGGTGACTTACCTTTAGGGTCAAAATGCTTGCTTGGATCTGAAGCGATAACTTCACCGCCGCCAGCAGCCATGGCGCTGCCGGCCAGAGTGCTAAGCCCTAGGCTCACTGCCAAGGTAATATTTTTCAATCTCATTGTTGGTTTTCCTCTTGTTTACTGTTCAAGGGTTGTAATGGCCCTAGCGCGAAATCCGTTATTGAGCTTGGTAAATCAGGTCTACAACTTGATCGGTAATCATGATGCTCGGAGCCTTAATATTGGCTATGTACCCGTCAAGTGTTGACGGCAAAACCTAGGGTGGGCTTCAGCCCAGCAAATCCCTTATCAAGCGGCGGTGGGCTGCAGCCCACCCTACAAAATCAACCTGCAACAGCTAACGGGCCTATTTCATGATTGCATCTCAGTCCTCGAAAGCAAATACCCGCTTCCAGTCTTTCTTCATGCTGATAACAGTCCAACCCTGCTTGCTCGCCTGATCGTAGAGCGCTTGGCTGAACTCGCCGATCTTGGTCGCAGGCTGGCCATTTGCAGGGCCGTAAGCGTATTCGCGCTCGGCATCGTCATGCAGCAACAACACCGACAGGCGCGCACCTTCACCGGCCTTGGTGTATTCGAGCATTTCTTTATCGCCGTCGGAATTACCGAAGGCGGCGTGTGGTCGGCGACCGATCATCAAACTGATGTCTTTAGCTTTGCCGGCCTTGTCGTTGTCGAGCAGCAACTTCGGCTCTTTCATCAATACCGGTTTGCCGTCGGCTGCGTAGGTGTACTTGGTTTCAAACGCAGTACCGATCACCTGCTCTGGTGGCACGCCATAGACCTTCTCGGCATAGGTACGAACGAAGTCCTGACCGCCGCCGGTGACGATATAAGTTTCGTAACCATTGTCACGCAGATAGCTCAGCACTTCCTGCATCGGCAGATAGGTCAGATCGGTAAACGGCCGCTTCCAGCGCGGGTCTTTGGCGGTGGCAATCCATTTTTTTGCGGCCTCGCTGTAGGCGTCTTCCGACATGCCGGTTGAGGTCGCAATCAGCAGTTTGTAGATATCCGCAGTGGTGAGCTTCTTCATCGCCGCATGGTCGCCCTTAAGTACCTCCATTACCGTCGAGTAAGGCGCGACCTTAGCCAGTTCAGGCTTAGCTTTGACCAGCGCCGGCACGCTTTCCAGGATGTACATCACCTGCGAGTAGATTGGATGCTCAACCCACAGAGTGCCGTCTTGGTCGAAGGTAGCAATCCGCTCGGCCGGCGGCACGAACTGCGGGCTGGCCTTGTCGGTGGTCTGTTTGACGAAGTTGAGAATGGCCTGCTTGGCCGGGCCTGGGTTCCAGCTCGGCAGCGGTTCTGCTGCGGCAAAGCCGCAGGTCAGCATCAGGGCAAGCGAGAACAGCAAGGTCTGGACTCGCACAGCTAGTGTTGGTTGCATGACTCATCCCTCTATGTGGTTGTCCAGCTGACAAAAAAACGGGCGCCATAAGCGCCCGTAATCTGTAGCTTTAGCCGTGTTATTCGCCAGCGTGACTGCCGAGCTTCGCCTCACTCATTTCAGTAATGATTTGATCGAGGTTGTAGCTCGACGGAGTCTGCAGAGCCGGGAATTCCTTGTAGCTCATCAGTTCCTTCATCCACAGCATCTGCCCGATCGGCAGCAGGTTCCAGTCGTAGATGTAGGCCGTGCTCGGTGCAGCCAGCGCGCCGCCCGTTCCCAGAAGTGTAGAACCACCACCCACTGAAATCTCAAACGGATCGCGCTTGATGTTGTTTACCTGTGTCCAGTGATAGCTCTGCACGCCGAGCAGTCCGCCTTCGGCATTCGAGGCCGCCATCGCGTAATAGAACTTCCAGTTCCTGAAGCGCACAGCCGAAGGATGCGTACCGCTGTAGTAGAACAGCGTGTCACGTGCGGAGTCGGCCTTGCCTTCCAGATAGGCGCGCTGATTAACACCATCCAGTTTGGTTTTCAGGATGCCAGGGTACTTACCGGCTTGGATCTGCTTGTTCAGCTCGTCGCCCTTAGGGCCGCCAGCGATATCAACCAAGGTCGGCAACCAGTCGAGCATCGAGAAAATCTGGTCATTGAGGCCCGGCTTGATGTGTCCAGGCCACCTGGCGATCATCGGTACGCGCATGCCGCCTTCCCAAGTGGTCAGCTTACCGCCGCGAAACGGCGTGACACCGCCATCCGGGTAGGTGATGACTTCTGCGCCGTTATCGGTGGTAAACACCACCAGGGTGTTGTCGAGCTGGCCCATGTCTTCAAGCTTTTTGAGTACCAAGCCAATGTTGTCGTCCATTTGCTTCATGCCGACTTCATTGAGGCCCCAGTCCTTGCCGCCTTCTTCACCCAGCATCGCCAAGTACTTGGGCGAAAGCATGGTTGTAACGTGCATGCGCGCCGGGTTGTACCAAACGAAGAAGGGCTTGTTGGTATCCTTCGGATCGTTGCGGTCGAGGAAGTCGATGACCTTGGCCGAAATCTCTTCATCGACGGTCTTCGAACGCTCTAGCGTCAATGGACCTTGTTCTTTACAGCTTTGGTTTTTTGCAGTGCCATCCGAAGATGTGCAAGCGATAACCGGCCGTGGCGGGGTCATGCACAGGCCGTCTTTCGGATCAATTGCACCTGGGACCTCTTCAAGACCCTTGACCGGCGTGTTTTTGCACGCTGGCACAACACCCTGTTCAGTCGGCGACTTGTTGATGTCTGGGAAACTCACGCCCTGCATCGCGTCGAGGTGATACAGGTAGCCCCAGAACTCTTGAAAGCCATGGGCGGTAGGCAGCGAGTCAGTCTTGTCGCCGAGGTGGTTCTTGCCGAATTCGCCGGTGGTATAGCCCTGGTCAAGCAGGAACTTGCCGATTGCCGGGGTGCCCGGCAGCAGGGACGTGGTAGAGCCTGGCAACTGAGGCATGATCATGCCCGCGCGCATAGGGTTCATACCGGTGGAGAATGCTGTACGCCCGGCGGTGCAACTCTGCTCCGCGTAAGCGGTCATGAATCGCGTACCCTCCTTTGCCAGCCGGTCAATGTTCGGCGTCTCGCCAACCATCAGGCCTTGGTGGTAGGCACCGACGTTCATGATGCCGATGTCGTCGCCCATGATGAACAGAATGTTCGGTTTCTCTGTTGCAGCCATTACCGGCGCGGCTACAAGACCCAGCACTAGCGCTAAGCCTGCACCCCAAGTAGTTCTTCGGTTATCCATTTCTCGACCCCATAAGCTAGTGGTTTTCACACATTTACTACGTGCTTGTGCAACACCCTGCCGCACTTGTGCAGAAGTTAAGCTCATCTTGAACAAGAAAAATGTACATTTGCTGACAGCTGCGCAAATAGTTGTTTGCCAGCTTGCGGCCGAAGATGGCTAGCTAGAGCCTTTCTTGCGCTGTTGCAACGGCGATACGCCGAACCAGCGGGCATGGGCGCGGCAGAAAGATTCGCTATGCAGATAGCCCAACTCGCCAGCGATTTTCTCGATGTTCAGGGAGGTTTCGCTCAGCAGCAGCTGGGCATGTTGACGGCGAACTCGCTCAAGGCGGCTTTTGAATGTACAACCCTTCTCGGCGAGCTGGCGCTCAAGGCTACGTGGCTGGATACCGATTGCGATCGCGACCCGCTCAAGCGTGGCGCACCCGTGTGGTAGCAGCTTGAGTATCTGGTCATCCACCAGTGTGCAGATGCCTCTGCCAGGGCAGCCGGCGGCGGCTAACGCATCCAAGATGCTGGTATGCAGCTGTGGGTTAGCGCCGGCGCAAGGTCGCAGTAGATCTGCTGGATGCAGCACTATCCCG
>JBBKVZ010000221.1:0-5590 GCA_037968715.1 Pseudomonas sp. | reverse complement strand
GGCTCATTGCCGGGCATCTACATGGGCAGCCATCTGTCCGGGCGAATTCCCGACCATGTGTTGCGTCCGTGCTTGGCGACCATGCTGGTGTTTATCGGCTACAAGCTGGCGTTTTGATTGACCCGCAGGAACCTATTAGCCCTGTGTAACAGGCTTAATCCAGCCCCGTAGGGCGCAGCCGGAGCTTAATCCAGCGCCCGCGCCAGCTGCACCAACTCAGCACGCCACGCAGCCGCCTGCGGCAAAGCCAGAAACGACGGATTAAGAAACGACTCACGCGCCTCGTAGGTCAGCGCCACGCCTTTGAGATCTAACACCTCGCCACTGGCGCCTTCCAGCACACCCTGCGCGGCGGCGGTATCCCATTGCGAGGTTGGCGCTAAGCGCGGGTAGCAATCGGCATTGCCTTCGGCCAACAGGCAAAACTTCAGCGAACTGCCGACACTGGCCAGCTGCAAGTCACCAAAGCGCTCACTCAAGCCCTCTAGCAAGCGCTCTTGCGCAGGGCTGGAGTGGCGTTTGCTGGCCACCACGGTAAAGGCCTCGGGTGGCGCGATGCGCACAAAAATTTGCTCGGGCTCGGCGGATAAGTCTGCGCGAAACGCACCCAAACCAGTGCCGCCGTAATAGCAGCGGCCGCTGGTGGGAATGCCAACCACGCCAAACACCACGCGACCCTGCTCGATCAAGGCGACGTTGACGGTGAATTCCTCAGAGCCGGCGATAAATTCTTTGGTGCCATCCAGTGGGTCCACCAACCACCAGCGCGTCCACTGCTCACGCACACTGAACGGAATGTTGGCAGCCTCCTCCGACAACACCGGAATATCCGGTGCCAAGGCGCTCAGCCCGGCCAGCAGCAAATGGTGGGCCGCTAGGTCGGCGGCAGTTACCGGGGAGTCATCCACCTTGGCCGTAACCTCGGTGTCGCAGCGCCAAAACGGCAGAGTGGCGATCCCGGCTTGGCGCACCAAGTCGATCACCGCAGGTAAGTAGGGATGACTCATAAGCTAAATTCTCCACGTTGGCTGAGCAGGTCACGCACCAAATACAGGGCGGCCAAAGCACGGCCCTCACTAAATTGCGGATGCTCAAGTAAGCCCGACAGTTCGCCGAGATTAACTCGCTCGACTCGCATCGGCTCCGGCTCGTCGCCCGGCAGGCGCTGCGGATACAGATCACGGGCCAGCACCACTTGGATTTTCTGGCTCATATAACCCGGCGACAGGCTTAACTCGGTCAGCAGCTCGAGGCGATGGGCGCCGAAACCGGCCTCCTCCATCAACTCTCGATTGGCCGCCACCAGCACGTCTTCACCCGGTTCAATCAAACCTTTGGGCAAGGACACTTGGTAGTCGTCGGTGCCGGCGCAATATTCCTCGACCAGCAGCGCATGCTGGGCATCGACCAGCGCCACAATCATCACTGCGCCATAGCCGGTGCCTTTGTTAGCTAGGCGCTCGTAGGTACGTTCAACGCCATTGGCGAAACGCAATTGCAGTTGCTCAACGGTAAATAAGCGACTGCTGGCGACGACCTCGCGAGCGAGAATTGTAGGTTTCTGGCGCATCGGTAAACTCCTGTGACAAAGCGGGCAAAGCGCAGTTGCAACTCAGCAACCCGGAACAAGCGGCGGCTGGCAACTATTAGCAAACAGGCTCGTGCGCAGGGATGGTGGGTTTCTGGCGCATCGGGAAACTCCTGCTCTATGCCTGCGGGTTATCATAACGCGGTGACGGCGATTATCCGCGGCACAGATTGCCGCGCCAGCGCCATTTAACATTCAGTAGATAAGCATTGACCATGACCCAGCTGCTCTGGAACGACATCGACACCGTGCTGCTCGACATGGACGGCACTCTGCTCGACCTGCATTTCGACAACCACTTTTGGCTCGAGCACCTGCCGCAGCGTTATGCCGAACTGCACGGGGTGAGTCGCCAACAAGCCAACGACGAACTGCTGCCGTTGTTTCACGCCCACGCCGGCCAGCTTAATTGGTACTGCACCGACTTCTGGAGCCGTGAACTGAACCTCTCAGTGCGCGACCTTAAGCGCGAAGTGGCCCACTTGATCGCCCTGCGCCCAGACGCTGACACCTTTCTGGCCGCTGTGCGCGCCGCCGGCAAACGCGTGGTACTGATCACCAACGCACACCGTGACTCGCTGTCGTTAAAACTCGAACGCATCGAACTAGCGCCCTACTTCGACCGGCTAATCAGCTCCCACGATTACGGCTTCCCTAAGGAAGACCAGCAGTTCTGGCATGCCCTGCAGGCGGATTTTGGCTTCGACCCAGCGCGCAGCTTGTTTATCGACGACAGCCTGCCGATCCTGCGCAGCGCCCGCCAATTCGGCGTCGCCCACCTGCTGGCCGTGCGCCAGCCGGACAGCCAGAAGCCCAACAAAGACAGCGAGGAGTTCAACGCCGTAGAGGATTACCGCAGCCTGCTGCCGTAACGCTATTCAACCGCGCTGGGCGCCAGCACCGCGCCACAGCCATCTCAGCCCGCCCAACACACGTGTTGGTTAACCGGCCGACAATCGGCAGCCCCGGTACGCCGGGGCGTCCGGCCAGGTGCCTATACTTCTGGCAACAACCACAGAGTCCATGGCAATGCCCGATTTTCGATTATTGCTGCTCGGTTTGCTGACCGCGCTATGGCCTACCCTGCCCAGCCAAGCGGCAGAACTAAAGCTCTGCCAACACGCGGCAGATAAATACGCCTATCGGCTAGAGCTCACCGAGCTGATATTGACTCTCACCGCCGATCGCTTCGGCGAAATGCATATCGCCCCGGACGAGCAAGTCGATCCAGGCCAAGAGCGTTGCTTGAAGATGCTCAGTGACGGTTTGGTCGATCTAGCCTTTGTGCCGCCCACCGAGCAGCGGTTGCGCGACTTTGCGATGATTCCCTTCGACCTACACGCCGGCATGCTCGGCTACCGACTGCTGCTCATCCATAAAGACAGTGCCGCGCGCTTTGCCCAGGTCAACAGCCTGGCCGACCTGCAGCAACTTACCGGGGGCTTTGGTAATCAGTGGGGAGACTTCGGTCTGTTTGCCCACAATCATCTACCGGTGGTGGGCATGGCCAACTCAGCCAACTTATTGGCAATGCTCAACAAGCATCGTTTTGACTATTTCCATCGCGGTTTGCATGAGGCCGGGCCCGAACTCAAGGCACATGCCAGTGAGTTTCCCGACTTAATCGTCGAGGCGCATCTAGCGTTGGTCTATGACCTGCCGGTGTATTTCGCCTTCAATCAACACGATGTACTGCTCAAACAGCGCTTTAGCGAAGGTTTGGCACTGATTGTAAAGGATGGCAGCTTACGAGCCTTGTTTGCACAGCACTACGGCAAAATGGCCGAACAGGCGCAACTGCAAAAACGCACGCTCATCCACCTCGACGCCCCCAACCCCATAGGCCTTGCGCCGATCGATACCCGACTATGGTTAAGGCCTTGATTTAGGCTATGTCCTAGTTATGTGTTGCCGGCCCTATTTTGTAGGGTGGGCTTTAGCCCACCAGCGCAGAGTAAGAGCCTTGGTGGGCTAAAGCCCACCCTACGTTTTGCACTCAACACGTAACGGGGACAAAGCCTTGATTTAGGTCGACAACAACCCCCTCGCCAAGTTCCAGCGCTGCGCCACAGCCCGCGCAGGCCGTGACCTTGCGCGCAGCCTAAGCAAATAAGTTTGCCAGCAGAGTACAGGACGCTCAGCATGCACAGTATCTCCACCCACGAGCACCACATCATGAAGTTTTCAACATTATTGCTTCTCCCCCTGAGCTTGACCGCAGGCTTGGCCATGGCCGGTAGTAATACCGAAACGGCCGTTGGCGGCGCACTCGGCGGCGTACTGGGGACAGTGGTCGGCGAACAAATAGGCGGCAGCACCGGCGCAACGATCGGCGCGGGTGTTGGTGGCGCCGCCGGCAGTGCAGTGGGTGCAAATAAAAACAACCGTACCGAAGCGGCCATTGGCGGTGGTCTAGGTGCCGCCGGCGGCCAAGTGATCGGCAGCAAAGTGGGCGGCAGCAGCGGCGGGCTAATCGGCGCCGGTGTTGGCGGCGCCGCCGGTGGCGCCCTTGGCAATGCCTATGGCGGAGGCGACAACGATGGCCACTCCAGCGGCTCGCGTTATAACGATGACAACCATCACGACAACGGCTATCACAACGGGCAC
The DNA here is from genome assembly GCA_037968715.1 of Pseudomonas sp. Taxonomy (GTDB): domain Bacteria; phylum Pseudomonadota; class Gammaproteobacteria; order Pseudomonadales; family Pseudomonadaceae; genus Aquipseudomonas. The sequence goes on along the minus strand of JBBKVZ010000221.1, from coordinate 1,395 downwards.
AAAAAGCACAAAAAGCACAAAAAACACCACTAAACACGTGCAGCCATAACCGCTATTCTGCACCACAAGCACATGACGGCTTATCCGTTGTGTGCTCTCCTTTCTAGATGGCCAACCATCATCCTCTCATCGCTTAGATCGCAAGAGAGCTCGCATACAAAAATAGCCAAGTAGACAGATTAACCTTACGAGAGGCTACCCTGATTACTGAGTTGTTATGCGCTAATCGACTACCGAATTCATACTACCGATGGTGACATCGGCCACCTACAGAGCCTGTTTATCGATAAAGATATTTGGGCCATTCGATACATGATAGTGAACACGAGTAACTGCTGGCTAGGCCATCAAGTGCTCACTCCTCCACATTGGATCGAAGATGTGCGCTGGTCCGATGCAAAGGCGTCTGTCAATCTGACACAACAAGATGTGAAAAATTCTCCACCGTATAAACCAAGCGTGCAAGTGAACAGTAAGATGGAAATTTATATCTTCCATCATTATATTCTTCTCGCTAACTGGATGGATTAAGATAAATATATAACCGCCAAAATCACAGTATTATTAATGTCTTAAAGCTATCGACGATAATATTAAGAGGTGATAAATGGTAGCAGAATCTGTATCTAAATCGACCGGAGCGAAAAGTGTCGCTGTTTTTGGTGGCGGTATTTCAGGACTCACTGTAGCGCATGAATTTGCAAAACTTGGGTATAAAGTCAAAGTATTCGAAGCAAACCCGGATGCCGGTGGTTTTTTTAGAAGTGCTCGAAGGGAAGAAGATCAAGATATGCCTTCTGAGTACTCTTGGCATGGAATGGGCCCCTGGTATAACAATTTTTTCGAACTCATCAAGGATATTCCCTTTGATGAGCGCTCCAGTCTCTATGACAACATCCTTTCTCGACCGGTAGTATTCGGATTGGCACCTAATTCAGGATCAGCTCATTTTGGTGATTCTAATACTAGTAATGTCGATTTGGAAAACCTGTTTAGTATGACCACCGGTGAAAAATGGCGTTGGAGCTGGCTGATGCTGAAAGCGTGGTGCTCAAATACCAGGAGTAGCCATAAGTACAGCACTATCAATGCTAAAGAAGCTTGGCGACCCTATTTAGCGGCGTCAACACTTAGCACCTGGAGTTCCACCTTTGGCCCTTGGGTGGGTTCCGACTGGCTTCATGTTTCTTTCCATCATGTGGCCCATTTTTTCCGTAAGCAATTGGTCACCAAGTATTCGTATCATCATCATGGCGACAGTGAAGGCGGGCCATGGGAACACAAGGCGCGCACAGGATGGCTGCTCCTGAACGGACCCAGCAGTGAAGTTTGGTTTGATAAGTGGGTCGACTACCTGAAGCAAAAGAAGGTTGAGTTTTACTGGCAGACCCCACT
>JBBKVZ010000220.1:0-2873 GCA_037968715.1 Pseudomonas sp. | reverse complement strand
AAAAAGTCACCCCCGATTTCGAACATGCCTTAGCCAACCTGCAGACGCTGGTTGAACGCTTGGAAAACGGCGAGTTGTCGCTGGAAGACTCGCTGAGTGCTTTCGAGCAAGGCATTGGCCTGACTCGCGACTGCCAAGCAGCGCTCACCCAAGCAGAGCAAAAGGTGCAAATGCTCCTCGATCGCGACGGCGCACTGGAGCAAGTCGACTTCGACCCAGAGCCGCAAGCATGATTGCCGCGTACCAAGCGCAGTGCCAGGCGCGGGCCGATGCGGCATTAACGACACTGCTGGACGCGCCACTGAGCGAGCTTGAACGCCTGTATGCGGCCATGCGCTACAGCGTGTTCAACGGCGGCAAACGCATTCGTCCGTTATTGGTGTACGCCGCCTGCGCCGCCCTCGGCGGCCGCGCTGAACAAGCCGATGGCGCGGCCTGCGCCGTTGAGTTGATCCACGCCTACTCCTTGGTACACGACGACTTACCAGCGATGGACGACGACGATTTACGCCGTGGCCTGCCAACCACTCACATCGCCTTTGATCACGCCACGGCGATTCTGGCCGGCGATGGCTTGCAAACCCTAGCCTTTGAAGCGCTCACCGACGAGCAACTGAATCCGCAGAGCGCTGAAACCCGTTTGCACATGATCCGCACGCTGGCCCGCGCAGCAGGCTCGGCGGGCATGGTCGGTGGGCAGGCGATTGATCTCGGCTCGGTCGGTCACACACTGAATCAAACCGCGCTGGAGTTAATGCATCGGCACAAAACCGGCGCATTGATTGAAGCTAGCGTCAGCCTCGGTGCGTTTGCCAGCGGCAATGCCGACAGCACAGCGCTGGCGGCATTGGCGGCGTATGCGCAGGCGATAGGCTTGGCCTTTCAAGTGCAGGACGACATTCTCGATGTGGAGAGTGACACCGCCACCCTCGGCAAACGCCAGGGTGCCGACATTGCCCGCGACAAGCCCACCTACCCAGCCCTGCTCGGCCTGGATGCTGCCAAAGCCTATGCCTTGGAGCTGCGCGACCAAGCGCTGAATGCCTTACAAGCCTTCGATGCCAGTGCCGAACCGCTGCGAGCACTCGCGCGGTTTATCGTTGAGCGACGCAGCTAGCGGCAATTACTTAATACGCACTGCTGCGCGGCGCACCACTAACAAGCGCAAGCGAATAAGCAACCAAGGCAGCAGCAGGCCGACCAATAAACCCATCAGCAGACCGCGCAAGCCTTGCCATAGCATTGGCTCAAGGCTGAGCAGCGGCTGCAGTTTTTTCAAGCCAATCTGCAGTGCGATAAACCCCAGCGAGCCGAACAGTGCCACTACTGCACGCTGCCAGAGCAATACCGGCGGGGCAAATGGCAGACGCGCATTGCCTAGCAACACGCCGATCAACATCCCGGCCAGTAAGGGAATGTAGTTGGCCGGTGTGCCGGGCCAAGTAAAGAAGCTCAGTAGCCCCACGGCCACGATCAACAACAAATGGCCGGGAAGATAGTCCGCCGACCAGCAACGCCAGTCCTTCACCTGCGCAAACAAAAGCAGCGTTGCGCCGCCGATTAAAGCGCCGCCCAGCACGTCTTCCAGATCATGGGCGGCTAAGTACAGGCGACTGAAGCAAATCGCCAATACGATAAAACCGCCCAACAACCAAGCCCAAGTACGCCGCAGTTCATAGGCCAGCCACAGCCAGAGCACCACTGCGATCTGCGCGTGACCTGACGGCAAGCCGTAGCTGGCACCCACCAAGTCATCGAGGCGGATGTCTAGCGGCGGGCGCGGATCTTGCCAAAGGTCTTTCAGGTAGGCGTTGAGCAAGGCGCTAATCGTCACCAACACAAATAGGCGCAAGAACAGCGGCCGATCCCACGCCCAGTAACCCAGCGGCAGAAAGAACAGAATAAATTTCTCGTAACCGAGCAAGCTAAAGCCATGCATCAAAACCGTCAGCCAGTCACTGCGCAGCACTAGCACCCAGTCCAAATTGTGTAATAGGTGCTGATAGAAATCGTTCATGCAGGGCCTCGGTGCTCAGACTGCTCTTATAAAAGTCAGCACCTTTTAAGCCATGCCCAAGCGTTGAGCAAGCCGACACGCGCAATTGCCGAACAAATAAACGGCCATGCACGCACCTGCGGCAATGCATTGCTTGGGCTGGCTGGCATGCTTCGGTTAAACTGCCGCAGTTTTGCCCCCATTACTCCAAGAACGCGATACTCCAGATGCCGACGACTTTTCATCAGATTCCCCGTGTGCGCCCTGTAACGCCGCTGCTTGATCGCGCGAGCACACCGGACGGTCTGCGCCGACTGGCCGAGGCGGAGTTAGAGGGGTTGGCGGACGAACTGCGTCAGTATTTGCTGTACACCGTTGGGCAAACGGGCGGGCACTTTGGTGCAGGCTTAGGGGTAATTGAGCTGACCATCGCCCTGCATTATGTGTTTGACACGCCCGACGACCGCTTGGTCTGGGACGTGGGCCATCAGGCCTATCCGCATAAAATTCTCACTGGCCGCCGCGAGCAAATGGGCAGCCTGCGCCAGAAAGACGGTATTGCCGCCTTTCCACGGCGCAGTGAGAGCGAGTACGACACCTTTGGCGTCGGCCACTCCAGCACCAGCATCAGTGCAGCCTTAGGCATGGCGATTGCCGCGCGCATCCAAGGCAGCAAACGCAAAGCGGTGGCGGTGATCGGTGACGGCGCCATGACTGCCGGCATGGCCTTCGAGGCGCTCAATCACGCCTCAGATGTCGGCGCCAATATGCTGGTGGTGCTCAACGATAACGACATGTCGATCTCCAACAACGTTGGCGGCCTGTCCAACTACTTAGCCAAGATTCTCTCCAGCCGCACCTACGCCAGCATGCGCGA
>JBBKVZ010000219.1:0-2579 GCA_037968715.1 Pseudomonas sp. | reverse complement strand
TACGTGATCGCACCAGCAGTGACAGTACTAAAAGCAAACTCAACGAAGCCTTGCAGGCTCTTGATCTGTTCAAGGCCGCCGCCAGTAAACTGGTGTTGTTGGTAAAAGAGCGCAACGATGCTGTTTTGGCTATGGGCAAACTTGACCCGCAGATTGCCGATCTAGCTCAACAGTTACAGCAGCATATTATGCAGGCCATGCAAGAGGCCGCCCGTGCGGCTAACGCCACGGTGGTCTCGGTGAGTCAGCTGTTTTGGGGCTTGGTGTTAGCGGCGATTTTGTTCGGTGGTGTGCTGGCCTATTGGGTGGGCGCCGCCTTGGTCCGCTCCGTGGGGCAAATCAATCAAATGCTGCAGGACATGGCCGAAGGCGAGGGCGACTTAACCAAGCGTTTGCCGGTGCATGGCAAGGATGATTTGGGCCGCTTAGCGCTAAGTTTTAATACCTTCGTAGAGAAAATCCGCCGCACCGTGGCGGCGGTTGCGCAGGCCTCGCATACCTTGGAGGGCGCCGCGCAGGTACTGCAACTGAACGCCAAAGCGGCCACCGACGATGTGGCACAGCAACGTCAGGAGAGTGCGCAAATAGCCGTGGCAATGAACCAAGTAGCCGATAGCGCTGCGCAGATGGCCGACACGGCAAAGCACACCGCAACGCTGTCGGTTGATGCGCGGCAATCAGCCGATCTCGGGCTAAGCCGGGTGCAGTCCAATAGTGCCGCGATGCACAGCTTGACTGAAAAAGTCGACAAGTTGGCCGGGGTAATTGAGTTGTTGCGCAGCGACAGCAACCGGATCGATTCGGTGCTAGAAGTGATTCGCTCGATTGCCGAGCAGACCAGTTTACATGCCCTCAATGCCGCGATTGAAGCGGCGCGTGCCGGTGAGCAGGGCCGGGGTTTTGCGGTGGTGGCTGACGAGGTGCGCTCATTAGCGCAACGCACGCAGCACTCAACCAAGGAGATTCATGAAATTATTCAGGCCTTGCAAGAGCGGACGCTCGCCGCGATCGAGATGATGGCCGACAGCCAAACGGCAGTCAGTCACGCCAGCGCCAGCACTGTGCAAACCAGTCAGTCCTTGCAGGCGATTACCTTGGCGGTGGACGCCATCGACAGCAATATTCAGTCAATGGCGCGCGCGGCCAGCGAGCAAGTGCGAGTGGCCACGGCAGTTGGTATGGGCGTGGCGCGGGCCAATAACATCAGCGAGCACACCTTCGCTACTGTTGAGAAAACCCGCTCAGCGGCCAGTAGCATCCTTGAATTAGACAGCCAATTAAGTCGCCTGATTGAGCAGTTTCAAACCTGAAGTTAGCCCAGCTGTCACCACGGCTGTAGCAATGAAAACGGCATGCGCAGCGGTTCGATAACGCCTTCGCGCTGGCCGCACATTTCATCGTGAACCACATGTTGCACCAGCACGCACGGCAGCTCAGGGACTGGCTGGAGTAGGTCGCGCAGTTGCGTGGTGGAACGCAAATGCATGGGTTTGTCATGCTCGTCGAGCAGTGTGTGATAGGCCTTGTCGTGCAGGGCACGTACGATGTAAAAGCCGCCCTCAAGGGAGCGCAGCTCCAACTCTTCTATGCGGCCAGCTGTGGCTAGTTTGATCAGTTCCTGCAGATTCATGCTGAACACCTCGTGCTTACCAAGGAAGACGCTCACCGTTATAGGCAAAGAACCCGCCGCTATCTTCAGGCGAGCTTTGATCGATGACCGTGAGTAATTCGCTCGCCGCTTGTGCGGCAGGGCGAGCCGCCGCTGCGCCGTGAAACGGCTGCGACAGTGGTGACGTTACAGTGCCCGGATGCAGGCTCAGCACACGCACTTTCGGGCGCTGCCGTGCTACCTCAATGGCGGCAGTTTTAATCAACATATTCAGCGCTGCTTTTGACGCGCGATAGGCGTACCAGCCACCCAAGCGGTTATCGCCAATGCTGCCCACTTTGGCGGAAATAACCGCCAGCGCTGCTTGCTTATCCAGCAGCGGCAGAAAGTGCCGCAGCACTAGCGCGGGGCCCAAAGTATTGACTTGAAATACCGCCTGCAGCGCATCGGCTTCGATTGCCGCTAGGGATTTTTCAGGCTGCACTCCCGGCCGGTGCAAGAGCCCTGAGGCCAGCACAATTAATTGATAAGGCGCATGTTCAGCCAGCGCTTGCGCGGCCAAGGCGATGCTGGGCGGGTCTTCAAGATCGAGCCGTGGCGTGCTGTCACGACCCAAGGTTGTCACGTGCGCACAACCGGGGTCGCTGCGCAGTGCTGCGCAAATAGCGCCGCCCAACGCGCCACTGCTGCCGATCACTAAGGCGTGATAACCCTCGCCAAACGACTGTAAATTCAACATAACAATTGCCCTGCAGGGTTATCGGGTTAACGTCGCAACAACAAGCTCGCCGGCTGAAACGCAATTGCGCTGCGGCTTAACAGCAGCAGTACAAGGCTGATGATTTGCACCGCTATTCACTGGCTGTTTAGCCCGAGCAATTGCTCACGCAACTGCGGGCTATGTGCTTGAGGGCCAAGCCATATGGAAAAGAACGCCCGCGCAAACTCAAGATCCGCCACCTCATGTTGC
>JBBKVZ010000218.1:0-2603 GCA_037968715.1 Pseudomonas sp. | reverse complement strand
CCCCAGCTCCGTATCGCCCTCGATCAGCAAACGGCGGCGAAAAAACAGCGTATCGGGGTCTTCCTGACGGCTGGCCAAGAGTAAAAAATCACTCCAGTTACCGCTAATGCTCACCTGTTCAGGCGCCCGCGCCGCGATCTGTAGGCCGGCATCGGTACAGGTCAAAAACCACTCCAACTGCAGATCTTTAACCTGTAAACGCAACCAGCGATCACGCAACATATCGAAAGCGCCATCGGCCAAGGGCACGGCAAACAAACGATTAAGGCTTTGCTGCAAGGCCAAACGTTGCAGTACAAAAGGCACGTGACGGGTCAGCGGCAAACAACGGCTGGCACCGCGCAACAATAAGCCGGCAGGACTCAACATACCCCCAGCTCCTCAGCGCGCAACATGCCCGGCCGACCATGCCAATAGCCGTTGCAGCCCTCCACTGCCAATGGCGGCAACGCCCCTTGGCGGACTGCGTCGAAAGCGCCAATCACCTCATCCATGCCCTGCGCCCTTGGGCTTAGGCGCAACAAATCGACACCACTGCTTTGTAACGATGCATAGTCGGCCAGCAAGTTATGCACACTGGCGGACATGGTTTGGATGCCGTTCAAGGTAAACAAGGGCGCGCCCTCCTGACTCAGTACCGACATGCCTTCGGGATAGTTTTGGCAGCAAATCTCGCAATCATCTTTAGGCTTGTTCAACGCCCGCGCGGTAAAGCAGCGCGCCGAATAAGCCAGCGGCAAATGCCCGTAAGCAAACACCTCGATCTGCGGCAGCGGTGGCACATCCGCCAAGGCCAAATACTGCGCCCGCGCCTGGCGGATCAACTCCGCTGAGCATTCCACCGGCGGCACCCAGCGTTGCATACCGCAAGCGGTAAGTTCGGCCAGCGCATGGCCGTTGTAAATATTCAGCGCCGCACCGCCAACAAAACCCACGCCCTTGGCGGCCAAAAACTGCACCGCGCCAAGATCATTGGCCTCGACCATCAACTCGCCGTTTTCACACAGGCGGCGCAGGCTCGACAGCTCCGAGCCGGCCTCCAGCAAGGTCAAACCACTGAGCACGATTTGCGCCGTACAGGCCTCGCGCAAATCGCGCGCCAGCCCCAGCCAATCGTCCAGCGACATGGCGCGGCGCTTGCTGCACACGGTTTCACCCAGATAAATCACGTCCAGCGGCTGGCTGGCCATCTCGGCGTAAAAATCCAACAGCTGCGGCCGCTCCCAGCCAAACAGCACCGGCCCTAGGGTTAATTGCATGATGGCTTCCTCGGCGTAAATAGGGGCTACTGCCAGGCGCGGTGATAAGCGCCCAAGGTGGTTTGGCTGCCTTCGGATACCGCCGCCAGCGCGCTGCGCCAGTCCGGCGCGACACTGAACTGCTGCGGCGCCTTGTTGTAGGCATCCAGCGCCGCGCGCCAAACCCGAGTGACTTGCTCGACATACGCCGGGCTGCGCTGGCGGCCTTCAATTTTCACCGCCGCCACGCCCATGCTGACCAATTCGGGGATTAGCTCAATGGTGTTTAAGCTGGTCGGCTCCTCTAAAGCATGCATGCGCTGGCCATCGACCATAAAGCGGCCCTTGCACAGGGTCGGATAACCCGCCGGCTCGCCCTCGGCATAACGGTCGATCAGCACACCATTCAGACGTGAACTCAAGCCCTCGGCATCTTCACTCCAACGTACCGCACTGGCCGGCGAGCACACACCGCACAGATTCGGCGACTCACCCGTAAGGTATGACGACAGGTGACAGCGCCCCTCGGCCATGATGCACAGGCTGCCAAAGGCAAACACCTCAATCGGCACCGGGGTTTTGCCGACCAGTTGCTTAACCTGGGCCAACGACAACACCCGTGGCAGCACCGCACGGCGAATGCCATAACGCTCATAGAAGAAGTTCAAGGCCGCCGCATTGGTCGCTGAACCCTGCACCGAGAGGTGCAAATTAAGCTGTGGATGGCGCCGACTGGCATACGCCAGCACGCCCGGATCAGCGGCAATCAGCGCATCCACGCCAAGCTCGGCGGCGTGATCAACCGCCCGTTGCCAGCGCGCCCAACCGTCGGCGCGGGCGTAGGTATTCACCGCGATATACAGCTGCCGGCCCTGTTGGCGAATCAGCTCAAGGCCGCTTTGCAGCTGTTTTTCGTCCAGATTAAGCCCGGCAAAATGCCGGGCATTGGTGTCATCGCGAAAGCCCACATACACCGCATCAGCGCCTTGGCGTACCGCCGCTTTGAGCGCGGTCAAACTGCCTGCCGGACAAACCAATTGCATGTTGTACTCCTTAGGACTCACAGCAGGCAGCAGGCCCGCCGCTGCGCCTGCAGCTAATCGATCAATTCAGCGATCGACTCTAGGCTGCAAGGCACTGCATAACCTTGATCAATATCAACGCAGGCCATGCCCACACTGCGGCCGATGCGCACAGGCAGTGGTTGTGCGCGCGCGGTGGCGTTTAATGCAATAACTCGGCAAAACTCAGGTACGTCACTGCGTCCCCCGCCTGCAGGGTTTGGCCTATTTCAATCACCGCCAAACCATCGCTCCAGCAGGCCGAACTGAGCATCGCCGAGCCTTGTTGGGGATGCAGTTGCAC
>JBBKVZ010000217.1:0-3367 GCA_037968715.1 Pseudomonas sp. | reverse complement strand
GGCTGATCATGGGTGTCGATCACGTAGTCGCCATAATCGGTATGCCCCGCCAAGTGGATTTGCCGAATGCGCTGCGCCGGCAGACCACTGATAAAACTCCAGGGGTCGAAATGGTGGTTACGCGAGCTGACGTAGACGTTGTTAATGTCCAGCAATAACTCACAACCGCTCAACTCGCTGAGCCGGGCGAGGAACTGCCATTCGTTGAACTCATCGTTGGCGGTGCGCAGGTAGCTGGAGACGTTTTCCAGCACCAGCGGGCGCTCCAGCACGTCCTGCACTTGGCGCACGCGGGCGGCCACATGCTGCAGGCTTTCTTCGCTGTACGGCAGCGGCAATAAGTCGTGCAGCTGATGGGCGTTACCGCGGCTCCAGCACAGATGGTCGGAGATCCACTTCGGTTGTACGCGCGCGGCCAATTGCTTAAGGCGCTGCAGATAGTCCATGTCCAAGGCATGCGGGCCGCCAATCGACAGTGACACGCCATGCATGACTAACGGGTAGTGCTCGCCGATCGCGTCGAGGTAGTACAACGCCTTGCCGCCATCGACCAAATAATTCTCGGAGAGGATTTCGAACCAATCGACCGCTGGCCGCTGTTCGAGAATCTCTTGGTAGTACTCATTGCGTAAACCCAGGCCATAGCCGAGGCAAGTTGTTGCTGGGTGCATGCTTTACTCCGTGCGGGGCCATGACTGCGGTGACCCACGCTGGGCCACCGCGTACCCATTTACTCGCCGACTTTACCGCCTGCCTCAGTGCATGCCGCCATGGTCGTGGCCTTGAAGCCCTGACCTTTGCACGACGCCTGACCTTTGCACGAGTTGCTAGCCGTCTTGCAATCGTTCTGGCCTTTGCAGCCGTTAATGCCATAGCAATGCACTTGCGCCTCTTCAGCCACTACCTGGGTCGACAGACTGGCAAACAAGCCAGCAGCAGCCAAAGCCAGTGCAGCACCGGTCAGGTTTGCGGTTTTCTTAACGTTCATGGGTAATCCTCAACTCTGCTTTAGTGGGTAAGCCGGCGCGGCTGAATATTCAGTGCCGACACTTAACTAGAGCAGCTAACTGCGCGGACGTTACAACCCATACAGTTTTTTTGAGATTATTTGTGGCCACCAGCGGAAAAGCCCATCTGGCGATGACTCAGAGGGTGGCACAGAGCGGCTAACATCCCGCCGACAACATCGGCCGCGCGAGCGTGGCTTAGCTGAACAACATCTACAATGACTCCGTGGTAGAGCAACTGGCCGCCGAGCAAAACTGCGCGCGCGACCGGCAATAATCGGCTTACTCGCAGGCCTTCGCCCCGCCCCAAGCGGACGCTGCAACACACTGTTAATGGGCAGGAGCCAGCCAGCGTGCAAGGTATTCCACGGACCGTTTGGGTGCTGGGCCTAGTCAGCCTGTTTATGGATGTCTCATCCGAGCTGGTGCATGGCCTGCTGCCGATTTTTCTGGTCAGTAATTTGGGCGCCAGCATGCTCATGGTCGGTCTGATCGAGGGAGTCGCCGAAGCCACCGCACTGATCGTAAAAATCTTCTCTGGCGCACTCAGTGACTTTATCGGCAAGCGCAAAGGCCTGCTGTTGCTCGGCTATGGTCTCGGCGCGCTGAGCAAACCGTTATTCCCGCTGGCCGGCTCCGCCACGGCGGTATTCAGTGCGCGGGTGCTCGACCGAATTGGCAAGGGGATTCGCGGTGCGCCCCGCGATGCCTTGGTGGCCGACGTGACCCCAGCTGAATTACGCGGCGCAGCCTTTGGTTTGCGTCAGTCGCTGGACAGCGTCGGCGCCTTTGTCGGCCCGCTGCTGGCGGTGCTGCTGATGTTGCTGTTGAACGACAACATTCAACTGGTGATGTGGTTTGCCGTGCTGCCGGCCTTTATTGCTGTGGCGCTGATTGTGTTTGCTGTGCACGAACCGAACAAAGCGGCCGGCCATGGCGTGTTACGCACGCCGATCAACCGCGCCAGCTTGCGGCGCTTTCCAGCGGCCTTCTGGTGGGTGACGCTGATCGGTGCGGTGTTTACCCTGGCGCGTTTCAGCGAAGCCTTTCTAGTCTTGCGCGCCCAGCAAATTGGCCTGGCGGTGACCTGGATTCCGCTGGTGATGGTGATTCTGGCGTTGTCTTACTTGCTCTCGGCCTACCCTGTGGGCAAATACTCAGACCGCGTCGGCCGCCACGGTTTGCTCGGCGCCGGGCTCGGCCTGCTGATTATCGCCGACCTGCTGCTGGCGGCTGGCGACTCGATTACCTGGATATTGCTCGGCGTTGCCGTGTGGGGCCTGCACCTGGGCTTTACCCAAGGTTTACTGGCCGCGCTGGTGGCCGACAGTGCGCCCGCCGAGCTACGCGGCACGGCATTTGGCGTATTCAATTTGCTCAGTGGCGTAGCGATGCTGGTCGCCAGCGGGCTGGCCGGTTGGCTGTGGCAAAGCTTCGGCGCGGCCAGCAGCTTCTATGTCGGCGCCGGCTTTGCCGGGCTGGCTTGGCTGCTGATCAACAGCCGATACCGGCCAGCCTGAACAATCCTGAAACAGCCCGGCGATTGCCGGGCCCATTCCAGCCGCTATGCTCAGCCCACTATTTTTTACCGCGCGGCGTCTGCCGGCGCGCAAACCCCGGAGACTGCTCGATGAACCTGACCATCAACGGCACTGAGCATCAGCTCGATGTCGAACCGGAAATGCCGTTGCTCTGGGTGCTGCGTGATGAACTAGGCCTGACCGGCAGCAAGTTTGGCTGTGGCATCGCCCAATGTGGCGCCTGTACTGTGCATATCGCTGGCACGGCGGTGCGCTCTTGCTCCATTCCGGTTGGCAGCGTGTGGGGCCCGGTGACCAGCATCGAAGGCCTCGGCACTGTGGATAACCTGCATGTGATTCAGCAGATTTGGATCGAGCAACAAGTGGCCCAATGCGGTTACTGCCAGTCCGGGCAAATCATGGCGGCGGCCAGCTTGCTCAGGCAAAATCCGGCACCCAGCGATGCGGATATCGACACCGCCATGAGCAACCTGTGCCGCTGCGGCACCTACCCACGCATTCGCAGCGCCGTGCATGCGGCGGCCAAAGCGTTGCAGGAGGTTTAAGCATGGCTACTTTGGCAACCATCACCCGCCGCACCTTCTTGCTCGGCTCCGTCGCTGTCGCCGGTGGCGTGGCCTTTGGCGTGTATCAGTACCGCAAGCCCTACCCTAACCCACTGTCCAGCACGCCGACTGCGAGCGTACTCAACCCCTACCTAATCATCGACCAGCGCGGCGTGACCATCATCACCCCGCGCGCCGAGATGGGTCAGGGCGTCCACAGCAGCCTCGCCGCACTGGTGGCCGAAGAGCTGGATATACGCTGGGAAGATGTGCG
>JBBKVZ010000216.1:0-7455 GCA_037968715.1 Pseudomonas sp. | reverse complement strand
AGATCTGCGCCAAGCTGATCGGCTGTTCGGCGCGCTGCGCAAAGGCCTCGGCGAACAGGCGGCGATAGTTACTGTTGCCATCGATGGCGCTGAGCAGTTGGGTTGGGGTGTTGCCCATTTCGTTGGGTGCATACAGCGGACCGGTCAGCTGTTCTTCCAGCGTTTTGGCGCGCGCATCCCAGAAGAAACTGCTTAGAAATGCCATATTCCACAGGCTTGGCGCCCCACGGCCGGCAGTGCGGCCGTAGACGCCGGTGCTCTTGGCTTGGCCGTCAGCGAAGCCCAGTTTGGGGTGGTGACAACTGGCGCACGACAGTGTTTGGTCGCCGGACAGTAGCGGGTCGAAAAACAGCTGACGGCCGAGGTCGATCTGCTGCGGCGAGAAGCCATCGCGGCGCGCCGGCAGGGCGGTCTTCAGGCCGCCCACGCCTTGGTTATACAGCGAGTTGTATTGGTCATACAGGCTGTGCAGCTTGCATTGGTTGCTTGTCGTCAGCTCAAAACCGGGTGGGCACGTGCTGGCCAGCGTCACGGCCGGCGGGGCTTGCGTACCCTCGGCGCTGCTGGCCAACAAGCCGGCGGCGATTAGCCATAACAGGCGCTTACCTGTCATCAGGGTTGCCCTAGGCTGCTGATATAGGCGAGTACGTCGAGCAACTCGGCATCGTTAACGCTGGCGGCCATCATCTTCATCTGCTTACCGTAGCGGTCGGTTGGGTCGCTGCCGCGTAGCCCTTGGCGGAAATGGCTGACTTGGCGCTGTAGGTAGCTGTCGTGCTGCTGACGCAGGCGCGGGGTGTTCATGGCCGGATTGCCTTCGGCCTTGCCGCCATGGCAGGCGCCACATTTGGCCTGATACAGGCGACTGCCTAGGGCGATATTGCCGGTCAGGCTGGGCTTGATAGTGGGCGGCGGCAGCGCCGCTAGATAAGCGGCGAGCGCGCTGACGGCCTGCTCATCCACCAGTGATGCGGCCATGGCGCGCATCGATGCGGCGGCGCTGTCGGCTGGGTCACTGCCGCGTCGTCCGGCTTTGAAGTGATGCAGTTGGCGGCTTAGGTAGCTGGCACTCAGCCCCGCCAATGCGGGGGCCTGCAAGGCTGGATTGCCCTCGGCTTGCGCGCCGTGGCAGCTGGCACAAACGGCATACAAGGCGTTGCCGGCGGCCTCGTCGGCAAGCGCTGGCGCGATATTACTCACGCTTATCAGCAGTAGCAGGGCGTACAGCGGTAAATGTGTCATGGGCATCCTTTGCCATCTTGTTGTGCCGTATGGCCGTGCCTGGGCGGCAGAATCGGCTTTAGGTGATGGCTTATGCTAAATGGTACGAACGTGCCAATCAAGTGTCGAGAGTATTTGTTACGGATGGCTGTTGAGTGGGGTGTGGCAGGCAACTGTGCTAGTCTGGCCGGCCTTTTTTCTACGCATCCGGAGCCATGCTATGTCCGAAATTAATCTGTCTACCGATGAAACCCGTGTGAGCTATGGCATTGGTCGTCAGCTTGGCGATCAGCTGCGTGACAATCCGCCGCCTGGCGCTGATCTGAATGCCATCGTTGCTGGTTTGACCGATGCATTCGGCGGTATCGCCAGCCGTGTCAGCCAAGAAGCGCTGTCGGCCAGTTTTAAAGTGATCCGTGAAGTGATGCAGGCTGAAGCTGAAGCCAAGGCTGAAGCAGCCGCTGGCGCCGGGATTGCCTTCTTGGCTGAAAATGCTCAGAAAGCCGGCGTTACCGTGCTGGAGTCGGGTCTGCAGTACGAAGTACTGATCGCCGGTGAAGGCGCCAAGCCTTCGGCCAGTGACACCGTGCGTACCCATTATCACGGCACCCTGATTGACGGCACTGTGTTTGACAGCTCTTACGCACGTGGCGAGCCGGCTGAGTTTCCGGTGGGCGGCGTGATTGCTGGCTGGGTTGAAGCCTTGCAGTTGATGGGCACCGGCAGCAAGTGGCGCCTAGCGGTGCCGAGCGAGCTGGCCTACGCAGGCCAAGCGGCTGGCAGCATCCCACCGCACAGCGTGCTGGTGTTTGATGTTGAGTTGCTGGAAATCTTGTAAGACTCAGCCTTGGCGCGCTTAGGTGCGCCAAGCTGGCACCGGCTAGCCGTGCAATAGCGGCGCGTCGGTGTTGCTGGCGGGGCGCAATGCCCGCGCAAAGCAAAAGAGAAATAAATTACGCAGCAACTCTTTGAGTACCAGCGGCTCGCTAGAGTTTAGGCTGGCTAGATCCAGATCCCCGAGTTCGCGTAGCTCGTCCAAAGCACCTTCCTCTAGGCGCAGGCAAACTTGGCCGGTTTCTCTGTGCAAAATGCGCAGGTAAGGCTGTGGGCGATCCAGCCAGGCATCAATTAAGTAGGTCATCGCGCATCTCCGTTTTGCGGGTTTAAACGAGAATAGTTCTTATTCGTATGTATTGGCAAGGCCTAGTTATTTTCTGCAGGCATAAAAAAGCCCATCACGTGGATGGGCTGCTTATGCGGGGCGAGCTTAGTGGGTGCGCGCTACAGCGAAACGACTGAGTTCAATCAAGGCTTCGCGGTATGGGCTGGCAGGCAGGGCGTCGAGGCATTGGATGGCGCGCTCAGCAAAATCGCGGGCCTGTCGTGCGGTGTAGTCCAATGCGCCGCTGGCTTCAACGGCGGCGCGAATGCTTTCTAGGTCTTCCAAGCCGCCTTTCTGAATGGCTTGACGCACCAAAGCGGCTTGCTCAGGTGTGCCTTCACGCATGCAGTAGATCAGCGGCAAGGTAGGCTTGCCTTCGGCTAAGTCATCGCCGACGTTTTTGCCTAGCGTGGCCGCGTCGCCGCGGTAATCGAGCAGGTCATCAACCAGTTGAAAGGCTACGCCGAGGTGGTCGCCAAAGGTGCGCAATGCTTCAGTTTGCGCCGGATTAGCAGCCGCCAAAATGGCCGCGCTGTGGGTTGATGCCTCGAACAGCATGGCTGTTTTGCCGCGAATCACGTCCATATAGGTTTCTTCGCTGGTGCTGGCGTCGCGTATTTTCGACAGTTGCAGCACTTCACCTTCGGCGATTACCCGTGTGGCCTTGGACAAAATGCGCATAACGTCCATCGAGCCCAGTTCAACCATCATTTCGAAGGAGCGCGAATAGAGGAAATCGCCGACCAATACGCTCGGCGCATTGCCCCACTGCGCGTTGGCGGTCGAGCGGCCGCGGCGCATGTCAGACATGTCGACCACGTCGTCATGCAGCAGGGTTGCGGTGTGCAGAAATTCGATGGTGGCTGCCAGAAGGCGCAAATCGTCGCCTTCTTTGCCCAGTGCTTTGCCGCACAACAGCACCAATAATGGCCGCAGACGTTTGCCGCCAGCCGAGATGATGTAATCACCGATTTTTTCTACCAGCGGTACGCGCGACACCAGTTGGCGACGAATAATGTCGTCCACGGCAGTGAAATCGTCGGCAACGACGCTATAGAAGGCTTGGGGTTGCATCGCTATGTGTAGCTCCATCAGGGTTGCGCGGCATGCTAGGTGCCGGGGTCTGTGCTGTCAAGGTAAGTGCCGGCAGCCTGTCGGGCTTAGGCGCCCGTAGCGAGGTAAAGACCGGTTTGGGATGGGTTTTGAGCGCTTTTGAGATGAATAATCATTCTAGGCAACGAAAAAGAACTCAAAAAATGGCCAACGCCGGCTTGGCCGCAGTAGGGCAGTCCTACGTCTGACAGGCTGCTCAGGGTGCTTGCGTAGATTCTGCGGCTTGCGTACAATCGCGGCCCCTGAACTTCCTGGGCATTACCTGCCTTACGCAATTGCACGGGCGTCCATCCGGCCCCATGCAGCCATGCCAGCCGAAGACTATTCCTATAAAGCGCTGGGTGAGCAGGATTTAACGGAGCAAAATTATGTACGCTGTAATTGTTACCGGTGGCAAGCAATACAAGGTTGCCGAAGGCGAATACCTGAAAATTGAAAAGCTCGAAATCGCTGTTGGCGAGGCCGTGACTTTTGACCGCGTTCTGTTGGTTGCCTCTGGCGACGACGTGAACATCGGCGCTCCAGTTGTTGAAGGCGCTAAGGTTGTAGCTGAAGTGATCGCCCAGGGCCGTCATGATAAAGTTACCATCATCAAGTTCCGTCGTCGTAAGCACCACATGAAGCGTCAAGGTCACCGTCAGTGGTACACCGAGATCAAAATCACCGGTATTCAGGCTTAATTTTTTTAGCTTGATCCACAATTTGGAGTATTGAACTCATGGCACACAAAAAAGCTGGCGGTAGTACCCGCAACGGTCGCGACTCAGAATCAAAACGCCTTGGCGTTAAGATGTATGGCGGCCAGGCTATCATCCCAGGCAACATCATCGTGCGTCAGCGCGGTACTCAGTTCCACGCCGGTTATGGCGTTGGCATGGGTAAAGATCACACCCTGTTCGCGAAAGTGGAAGGCGTGATTAAGTTTCAGGTTAAGGGCGCCTTCGGTCGCCGCTACGTGAGCATCGTTCCGAAGACTGAAGTCGTCGCGGCGTAATCAAGTAGTTGCTGGAAAAGCCCTGTCTAGCGACGGGGCTTTTTTGTTTCTGTATTCCTGTGTTCCTTGTTTTAATTTGCCTGCTCTTGCGGCAGGAGGCTTAGCCCATGAAATTCGTCGATGAAGTATCAATTTTTGTAAAGGCCGGTGACGGCGGCAACGGCTGCATGAGCTTCCGTCGTGAGAAGTTTATTGAAAATGGCGGCCCGAACGGCGGCGATGGTGGAGATGGCGGCTCGGTATATATGCTCGCCGACGAGAACCTCAATACGCTGGTTGATTATCGTTATACGCGCCGCTTCGATGCTGAGCGTGGCTCCAATGGCGGCAGTGCCGATTGCACTGGTCGCAAGGGTGAAGAGTCGGTGTTACGGGTGCCGGTTGGCACCACGGTTATCGATGCTGGTACTCAAGAGGTTATTGGTGATCTGACTAAGGCGGGTCAGCGTTTGCTGGTCGCCCATGGCGGTTGGCATGGTCTGGGTAATACGCGTTTTAAATCGAGCACTAACCGCGCTCCACGGCAGACCTCGCTGGGTAAGCCTGGCGAGTCGCGTGACCTTAAGTTAGAGCTGAAAGTGTTGGCGGATGTCGGTTTGCTCGGTTTGCCGAACGCCGGAAAGAGCACGCTGATTCGCTCGGTCTCGGCGGCCAAGCCGAAGGTTGCTGATTATCCGTTCACCACCTTGGTGCCGAACCTGGGCGTGGTCAGCGTCGATCGTTATAAGAGCTTCGTGGTTGCCGACATTCCTGGCTTGATCGAGGGCGCCTCGGATGGTGCTGGTTTGGGGATTCGCTTCCTTAAGCACTTGGCGCGCACGCGGTTGTTGTTGCATCTGGTCGATATGGCGCCGTTAGATTTAACTGACGCGGCCGACTCGGCGGAAACCATCGTCAATGAGCTGACTAAGTTCAGTCCGTCTTTGGCGCTGCGTGATCGCTGGTTGGTGCTGAATAAGTCTGACCAGATTCTGGAAGAAGACCAGGAAGCGCGGATCAAGGAAATTACCGATCGTCTGGAGTGGACGGGCCCGGTGTATGTGATTTCTGCGATTGGTCGCGAAGGTACCGAGAAGCTCTGTCAGGACATCATGCGCTATCTAGAAGAGCGTGCTGTGCGTCTGGCTGAAGAGCCACAATATGCCAAGGATTTGGCTGAGCTGGATCGTCATATTGAAGACGAGGCGCGTGCGCAGTTGCAGGCCTTGGATGATCAGCGTGCCTTGCGTCGTACCGGGGTTAAGCCGGTGGGTACTGAGGAGGATGACAGCTTCTGGGATGAAGAGGATGACGAGGACGGACCGGAGATTATCTACGTCCGCGATTGATTACCTCCACAACGCCGCTAATTAGCGGCGTTGTGCTAACTAACGATTGGGCCGGCGCCGCGCAGTGCGTCGCCCTCTGAATGGGTTGAATGGATATGCGGGACAAAGTGACGGGTGCGCGGCGCTGGGTGGTGAAAATTGGCAGCGCGCTGCTGACGGCGGATGGTCGTGGGCTGGACCGTGCTGCCATGGCGGTGTGGGTTGAGCAGATGGTCGCGCTGCGTGCTGCTGGCGTTGAGTTGGTGTTGGTCTCGTCTGGTGCGGTGGCGGCGGGTATGAGTCGCCTCGGCTGGACGGTGCGGCCCAGCGCTATTCATGAGTTGCAGGCGGCGGCGGCTATTGGTCAGATGGGCCTAGTGCAGGCTTGGGAGTCGAGCTTTGCTGAGCATGGCACGCATACTGCGCAAATTTTGCTGACCCATGATGACTTGTCGGATCGCAAGCGCTATCTGAATGCGCGCAGCACGTTGCGCACTTTGGTGGAGCTAGGTGTAATTCCCGTTATTAACGAAAATGACACGGTGGTCACCGACGAGATTCGCTTTGGTGACAATGACACCCTGGCAGCGCTGGTGGCCAATCTGGTCGAGGCTGATTTGCTGGTTATTTTGACCGACCGCGACGGGATGTTTGACGCTGATCCTCGGCATAATCCGGCGGCGCAGTTGATCAGTGAAGCGCGCGCCGATGATCCTGCATTGGATGCGGTGGCGGGCGGTATTGGTGGTGCGCTCGGTCGTGGCGGCATGCAAACTAAGTTGCGTGCAGCGCGCTTAGCTGCACGTTCTGGTGCGCATACGGTGATTGTCGGTGGGATGATTGAGCGAGTGCTTGATCGTTTGCGGGCGGGTGAGTTACTGGGTACGTTGCTGACCCCTGAGCGTGGCCCATTGGCGGCTCGTAAGCAGTGGTTGGCGGGGCATTTGCAAACCCGTGGTAGCTTGACCTTGGATGAGGGTGCGGAGCGCGCCTTGATGGTCGGTCGCAAGAGCTTGCTGCCGGTCGGTGTGACGGCGGTTACCGGTAGTTTTCGGCGCGGCGAGATGGTGCTTTGTTTGGCTGCGGACGGGCGTGAGATTGCGCGCGGCTTGGCTAACTACAGTGCCGTTGAGGCGCGCAAGGTTATGGGGCGTAGCTCTGAGGCTATCGAGGTGCTGCTCGGTTATGTCGATGAACCTGAGTTGGTGCATCGCGATAATTTAATTTTGGTCTGAGTGTTGGAGGCTGCTAATGCGTGTTGCACATGGCTTGCTCGGTCTGTTGTTGGCTTTGCCGTTGGCGCTGAGCGCCGAAGAAATTGGCGAAGTTTCCACGGTGTTTAAGTGGCTTGGGCCAAATGACAAGATCGTTGTCGAGGCTTTCGATGACCCAAAGGTGGCGGGGGTAACTTGTTATCTGTCGCGCGCCAAGACTGGCGGCATCAAGGGTGGCGTTGGTTTGGCCGAGGATCGCGCTGAGGCCTCACTGGCCTGTCGGCAGGTCGGGCCGATTGAGTTCAAAGCTGTGTTAAAGGATGGCGAGGAGGTCTTTAAGGAGCGTACCTCGCTGGTGTTCAAGAGCATGCAAGTGGTGCGCTTCTTTGACCGCAAGCGCAATACGCTGGTGTATCTGGTGTACAGCGACCGGATCATCGAAGG
>JBBKVZ010000215.1:0-7795 GCA_037968715.1 Pseudomonas sp. | reverse complement strand
GAGCGGCCGGTCATTTCGCGGGCCATTTCGGTGGCGTAGCTGTCGGTCATGCCGCCGATAAAGTCGATCATCCGTAAAAACGATTGATATAACGGCCAGGCTGGATCAGGGGCGTTATTGCCGAGCAAGTCGAGAATTCGCCGGCTCTTGAACGATGGCGTACGCCCGCCATGCTGCTCCACTGCTGCGCCGCAGAAGGCATTCAGCAAGATTTCCAGCGTGGTGTAAGCACCGATTTCATGCAGGGTTTTGCGTTTGTCTTGGAAGATTTTCTTGCGCGCGAGGTCTTTAGCATCCAATACGCAGCGCTTGGCCGGGCCGTGCATATGTTCGACCAAGTCGCCCTCAAGGCTGCCGTTCAACAACGCGTGCTGTTGCTCGACAAAGGCCTGCGCAGCGGCATTGGTCAGATGCTCAATGGCCTTGCCACGCAGGATTGCCAGTTTGCGTCGCCGCGAATCATTCGCCCCCAATTGCCGGTAGGTTTCTGGCAGATCGTCGCCGACCAAGTTGAGCAGCAAGGCCTCCACTTCGCTGTAGTCGAGCAGATCCATTTCCAGGCCGTCTTCGAGATCAATCAGGCCGTAGCAAATGTCGTCGGCGGCTTCCATCAAATACACCAGCGGGTGACGCGCCCAGCGTTGATCTTCGATCTGCGGTAAGCCCAGCTTGTGGGCGATTTGTTCGAGAATCGGCAACTCGCTTTGGTAGCAGCCGAACTTATGTTTTTTGTAGCCCAACGCTTGCGCGTGCTGCGAGGTCCAGGGGTATTTCAGGTAGGTGCCAAGGGTGGCGTAGGTAAGTCGGGTGCCGCCATCAAACTGATGGTATTCCAGCTGGGTGAGCACGCGAAAGCCTTGCGCGTTGCCTTCAAAGTTGAGGAAATCGCAGCGTTCAGCCTCGCTCATCGAGTCTAGCCAGCCACGGCCGGCGGCCTGTTGAAACCAGTGGCGGATGGCATCTTCGCCGGAATGGCCAAACGGTGGGTTGCCAATGTCGTGGGCCAGACACGCTGATTGCACGATCATGCCCATGTCGCTTGGGTCGCACCAATCCGGCAGATCGTTGCGCAGCACCTCGCCAACCCGCATGCCCAGCGAACGGCCGACGCAGCTGACTTCCAGTGAGTGGGTGAGGCGGGTGTGGATGTGGTCGTTGCTCGACACCGGGTGCACTTGGGTCTTGCGCCCTAGGCGGCGAAATGCGCCGGAAAAGATGATGCGGTCGTGATCTTTATGAAACGGACTGCGGCCAATTTCGGCGGCGCTGTGCAGCGTTTTACCAAGACGTTCGCGGGTAAGCAGAGTTTGCCAATCCAAGACAGATCCTCGCCATTCAGTGGCTATTGGATCACTAGCTTCGGTGTTCGGCTGCCTGCCTGCAAGGGCCATCAGCAATCAGCCCTGCAATGTGCAGGGCTGATTGGCTTATTTCGGGGTCAGTTGGCTGGCGCTGAGCTGATGTTCTTCGCCGGCGTAATACGCCCGCACCCGCGGATCCATCACGGCACGCCAGAGTGGTGGCAGTAATGCCAAGACAATCATCCCGGCATAGCCATTGGGCAATTGTGGGCTGCTCTCATGGTGGCGCAGTACTTGGTAGCGACGCTTGGCATAGGCGTGATGGTCGGAGTGGCGCTGCAGGTGGAACAGAAACAGGTTGGTAAGCAGATAATTGCTGTTCCACGAATGGCTTGGATTGGTGCGCTCATAGCGGCCATTTTCTAGCTTGCGCCGGTGTAGCCCGTAGTGCTCTAGGTAATTAACAATCTCCAGCAGGGTCATGGCCACAAAGCTTTGACCGAGGAAAAACGCCAAGCCCAGCCAGCCAAAAGCCAGCGTAAAACCTAGGGCGAAAGTGGCGCTAAGGGCATACCACCAGATCAACTCATTCTGGGCGCTGAACGCCGGCAAACCTTTGCGTTTGAGGCGCTCGGCCTCCAGCTTCCAAGCATTCAGAAAGTTGTGTTTATAGGCATGTGGCAAGAAGCTGTACAGGCTTTGCCCGAAGCGTGAAGAAGAGGCGCACTCAGGGGTCGAGACATGCACATGATGGCCGCGCACATGCTCAACTTTAAAGCCGGCGTAGCACACGGCGGCCAGCAGTAAGCCGCCGGCATTTTGCTCAATGGCCGGGTCTTTATGCACCAACTCATGGGCTACGGTGATGCCGATGGCGCCCATCACCACGCCGATCGACAGGGTCCAGCCTAATTGGCCAAGCCAACTCCACATTGTGTTGTGCGCCAGTATCCATCCGCCCCAGCCCAACAAACTAAGCAGCACCGGTACGCACGCGAGGGTCAGAATTCGGTAGTACAGCGCGTTTTCCATGGCCGGTACTTGCAGGCGTTCTTCCGGGTTAGCCGGGTCCCGACCGAGCAGAGCATCAATCAACGGGATCACACCGAAGATGATCGCCGGTAGCAAGAAACTCCAAGCATCGGCATGCTTGCTGTGCAGTGATAGGTAATAGCTAAGCGGCACTATGGCGACCGGCAGCAGCCAGAACCAGTAACCAATTTTTTTCAGGCTGAGCATCCAGTCGGATGAGCGCGTGGCGAACATGGGAAAACTCCTGTGCAGCTGCTGGGCTTATTGTTTGATTGTAGGGCAATCCTACGATGCTTTTGAGCCCCTTGTAGCCTATCTTTAGCAGGGCAGCCGCTGCTGCTACTGGGGTGGCGGGGTAACACCCTGTGTTACACTCGCCGCCCTGCGCGGCACATCATTTAAAGGAACAGCATGACGTTCAAGGCCCCGGACAGCCTCGCTGAGCAAATCGCTCACCACCTTGCGGAACGCATCATTCGCGGCGAGTTAAAAGAGCGCGAGCGCATTCAAGAGCAGAAGGTTACCCAGGCCCTGAGTGTCAGTCGCGGCTCGGTGCGGGAGGCCTTGCTGATTCTCGAGCGTCGACACTTGATCGTGATCTTGCCGCGCCGGGGTGCGCAGGTTGCCGAGCTGACTGCACATAATGTGAAAAGCCTGTATGCGCTGGTGATGGAGCTGTACATCGTATTGGCCAATACGGTGGCCGTTAGCTGGCGTACCGAGGCCGACCTCGCGCCGCTGATTGAGGTGCAACGGCAGTTGCAAGCCAGCGCGGCGGCTGAGGATATCGACGCCTTTGTGGAAAATAGCTTCGATATAATGCGTGCGGGGTTTCCCTTCGCTAACAATCCGTTCTTGCAAGAAACCCTAGAAAACCTGTTGCCGGCTATCAGTCGCACCTATCACTTGGCGCTAGCCCGGCGTAAGTCGGAGATGAGCCAGTTTCTGAATACCTTTGCCGCCTTATTGCAGGCGGTGTTGGCCCGCAACGCCGAGCAAATCCGCAGCATCTTGCTGGCTTATGGTCAGCACAACTGCACGCTGGTACTGGCCGCAATGGCCGAGCGCTAAGGCTTAAGGGAAACGGATTGCTATGCGGCTAAAGTGCATCAAGTTGGCGGGATTTAAGTCCTTCGTCGACCCAACTACGGTCAACTTTCCGAGCAATATGGCTGCGGTGGTTGGCCCCAATGGTTGCGGTAAATCTAATATTATCGATGCCGTGCGCTGGGTGATGGGCGAAAGCTCGGCGAAAAACCTGCGCGGCGAGTCGATGACCGATGTCATCTTCAATGGCTCCACCAGCCGTAAGCCGGTTAGTCAGGCCTCGATTGAGTTGGTGTTTGATAACAGCGATGGAACTTTGCTGGGCGAATACGCCAGCTATGCGGAGATCTCGATTCGCCGCCGGGTGACCCGCGACAGTCAGAACACCTATTTCCTCAACGGGGTTAAATGCCGGCGCCGGGATATCACCGATATTTTCTTGGGTACCGGCTTGGGGCCGCGCAGCTACTCGATCATCGAACAGGGGATGATCTCCAAGCTGATTGAGGCGCGCCCAGAAGACTTGCGTAACTTTATTGAAGAAGCTGCGGGCATCTCCAAATACAAAGAGCGCCGCCGCGAGACCGAAATTCGTATTCGCCGCACCCACGAAAACCTCGCGCGCCTAACCGACTTGCGTGAAGAGTTGGAGCGCCAGTTGGAGCGCTTGCAGCGCCAAGCCCAATCGGCCGAGAAGTATCAGCAGTACAAAGCGCAAGAGCGCGAACTCAAGGCGCAACTCGCGGCCTTGCGCTGGCAGAGCCTGAATGAACAGGTCGGTCAGCGTGAAGCGGTGATCGCCCAGCAAGAAATCGCTTTTGAAGCCTTAATCGCCGAGCAGCGCAGTGCTGACGCCAGTATTGAGCGCTTGCGTGATGGTCATCACGAGTTGTCCGAGCAATTTAATACGGTGCAAGGGCGCTTCTATTCGGTGGGTGGCGACATCGCCCGCGTCGAACAAAGTATTCAGCATGGTCAGCAACGCCTGCGCCAATTGCAGGATGACTTGCGCGAGGCCGAGCGGGCCCGCCAAGAAACCGCTGCGCACTTAGGGCATGACCAAAATTTGCTCGCCAGCCTGAGCGAAGAGCTGGCGATGCTTGAGCCGGAGCAGGCGCTGACTGCGGCGGCGGCCGAAGAAGCGGCGGCCACTCTGGAAGAGTCGGAAACCGCCATGCACGGCTGGCAAGAGCAGTGGGATAGTTTCACCCAGAGCAGCGCCGAGCCGCGTCGCTTGGCCGAGGTGCAGCAGTCGCGAATCCAGCAGCTTGAGCAAAGTCTAGAGCGTTTGAATGAGCGTCAGCGCCGCTTGGCCGATGAACGTCAGCAACTGGCTGCCGACCCACAAGATGCGGCCATTCTTGAGCTTGGCGAGCAGCTGGCCATTAGCGAATTGACCCTAGAAGAACTGCACGCCGCCGAGCACGCCTTGGCTGAGCAGCTGGAACATTTACGCGAGCAGCTGAAACAGGCGACTCACGCTCAGCAGCAGGCGCAGGGTCAGTTGCAACGTTTAAATGGGCGAATTGCCGCCCTTGAGGCGTTGCAACAAGCGGCGCTGAATCCGGGTAAAGGCACCGCGCAATGGTTGCGTGAGCAGCAGTTAAATGAGCGCCCGCAGTTGGCCGCCGACTTGCGGGTTGCGCCGGGTTGGGAGCTGGCTGTGGAGACGGTGTTAGGCGCCGACTTGCAGGCGGTATTGCTCGATGATGGCCACGCCGCCAACTTAGCGCAGTTGGATTTCGCCAGTTTTAAACAGGGCGATTTGTGCCTGGTGAACAGTGTGCAGGGTGCCCTTCGCCTGCCGGGCAGCTTGCTCGATAAGGTCGAAGCGTCTGTTGATTTAGCCCCTTGGTTGGGGCAAATATTGCCGGTTGAAACCCTGCAGGATGCTTTGGCTTTGCGCGCGCAGTTGGCCCCTGGCAGCAGCTTGATCAGCCGTGATGGCTATTGGTTGGGCGCGCATTTCTTACGCGTGCGGCATGCCGATGCGGCCGAGAGCGGTGTGCTGGCCCGCGGCCAAGAGTTGCAGCAGTTACTGGCTGAACGTGAGCAATTGGAAGCCAGCTTGGCAGAGGTTGAGTTGCAGTTACAGCAACTGCAAGGTCAGCAGCGTGAGCAAGAACAACAGCGCGAACAGCAGCGCCGGCGTCTGCATGATGAAACCCGCAATGCCGGTGAATTAAAAGCGCAGCTGTCGGCCGTGCAGGTCAAGGTCGAGCAGTTGCTGCTGCGCCAGCGCCGCCTCGATGCTGAGTTCGAAGAGTCGGCTGAGCAGTGCGCGCAGGAACAAGAGCAATTAGGCGAGGCCCGGCTGATTCTGCAAGACGCCCTCGATGCCATGGAACAGGACACTGAGCAACGCGAGACTTTGTTGGCCGCGCGCGACCGCTTGCGTGAGCGGCTCGATCGCATTCGCCAAGATGCCCGTCAGCACAAAGACCATGCCCATCAATTGGCCGTGCGCTTGGGCGCATTGCACAGCCAACACAGCGCTACCCGACAAGCGCTGGAGCGTCTGCAATTGCAAGCCGAGCGCCTGCATGAAAAACGTGAGCAGCTCGATCTGAATCTGGGTGAAGGCGAGGCGCCGCTGGAAGAGCTGCGCATGAAGCTGGAAGAGTTGCTCGATAAGCGCATGGGCGTCGAAGACGAATTAAAGCTGGCGCGACTGGGCTTAGAAGATGCTGATCGACAATTGCGCGACAGCGAGAAGCGCCGCAATCAGGCCGAGCAGCAAGCGCAATTATTACGCGGCCAGTTGGAGCAGCAGCGCCTCGATTGGCAAAGCCTGAATGTGCGCCGCGCGGCGGTGGTTGAGTTGCTGGCGGCCGACAGTTACGACCTGCATAGCGTGCTGGCCAGCCTGCCGGTTGAGGCCAGCGAAAGTGCCTGGAGTGATGAGCTTGAGCAGTTGGCTGGGCGTATTCAGCGCTTAGGTGCAATCAACCTCGCGGCGATTGAGGAATATCAGCAGCAGTCCGAGCGTAAGCGTTATCTAGATGCGCAAAACGCCGATTTGGTGGAGGCGTTGGATACTCTGGAAAACGTTATTCGCAAAATCGACAAAGAAACCCGCAACCGTTTCAAGGCGACCTTTGACCAGATTAATGGCGGCCTGCAAGCGTTGTTCCCCAAAGTGTTTGGTGGGGGCACGGCTTACTTGGAACTTACCGGCGAAGACTTGCTCGATACTGGCGTAAGTATCATGGCGCGTCCGCCCGGTAAGAAGAACAGCACTATTCACCTGTTGTCTGGTGGCGAAAAAGCCCTGACCGCGCTGGCGCTAGTATTTGCCATCTTTCAGCTGAATCCGGCGCCGTTTTGCATGCTCGACGAAGTTGATGCGCCGTTGGATGACGCCAACGTCGGTCGTTACGCGCGGCTGGTAAAAGAGATGTCGGCTACGGTGCAGTTTATCTACATCACCCACAACAAAATCGCCATGGAAATGGCCGATCAGTTGATGGGCGTTACCATGCATGAGCCGGGTTGTTCGCGCTTAGTGGCAGTAGATGTCGAAGAAGCGCTGGCAATGGTTGAAAGTTGATGCGACAGACGGTGTAAAATTGACTTTTGTCGTGCTAGTTTAGCCAAAAGTTTTTGTGCTCCGTAGAAAACGCCTGATAGAACATGGAGTTGGCGCTACGCAGAGTTGTGAGTTACGGGTTTGGATGCCCTTTAATCATTATTTTTTAAGTTGGAGTTAGTGGATTTCATGGAAATCGGTCTACGTGAATGGCTGATCGTCATCGGCATTGTGGTTATCACCGGTATTCTTTTTGATGGCTGGCGACGCATGCGTGGCGGTAAGGGCAAGTTAAAATTCAAGCTGGATGACCGTTTCGGTGATCTTCCTGAAGATGATGCTGATGCGGCGTTACTTAGCCCGCCGCGGGTGATCGACCGTCAGCGCGAGCCGCAATTAGATGAAGAAGATTTACCGGTAATGAGCGCCACTGAGATGAGTCGCCGGCGTTCGTCGGAACCTAGCCAAGGTGACTTAAACCTCAGTGAACCGGTGCCAACCTTGCTCACCCCGGTGGACTCTGGCGAGACGCCAGCGTCGGCGCAAACTGCAGCGGATGCCCAGAATTTACCGCCAGTAGAAGAAGTGCTGGTTATCAGCGTGGTGGCTCGTGAAGGCGAAGGCTTCAACGGTCCAGCGTTGCTGCAAAATATTTTAGAAAGCGGCCTGCGTTTTGGTGAGATGGATATTTTCCATCGCCACGAAAGCATGGCTGGCAATGGCGAAGTGCTGTTCTCGATGGCTAACGCGGTCAAGCCCGGCACTTTCGATCTGGATGACATCGATCATTTCAGCACTCGCGCGGTGAGTTTCTTTCTCGGTATGCCGGGGCCGCGTCATCCGCGCCAAGCGTTTGATGTAATGGTGGCGGCAGCGCGTAAGTTGG